>NZ_JBHTXX010000017.1:0-105761 GCF_042791415.1 Arthrobacter sp. NPDC056691 | reverse complement strand
CGGCTGAAGACCGGGAAGATCTCGGACACGATGCCGAAGAACGGCAGCGCGATGATGTACACCTCGGGGTGGCCGAAGAACCAGAACAGGTGCTGCCACAGGACGGCGCCGCCGTTCTCCGGGTCGAAGATGTGGGCACCGAAACGCCGGTCCGCACCGAGGGCGAAGAGGGCTGCGGCCAGCGGCGGGAACGCCATCAGGACCAGGATGGCCGTGACCAGGGTGTTCCAGGTGAAGATCGGCATGCGCCACATGGTCATGCCGGGGGCACGCATGCAGATGATGGTGGTGATGAAGTTGACCGCGCCCAGGATGGTGCCGAAGCCGGACAGCGCCAGGCCGAAGACCCACAGGTCACCGCCCACGCCGGGGCTGAAGGTGGTGTTGGAAAGCGGTGCGTAGGCGAACCAGCCGAAGGATGCAGCACCCTGCGGGGTGATGAAGCCGGAAACGGCGATCGTGGAGCCGAACAGGAAGAACCAGAAGGCCAATGCATTCAGTCGCGGGAACGCGACGTCCGGTGCACCGATCTGGAGCGGCATGATCACGTTCGCAAAGCCGGCAAAAAGCGGTGTGGCGAACATCAGCAGCATGACGGTGCCGTGCATGGTGAACAGCTGGTTGTACTGTTCCTTGGTCTGCAGGATCTGCATACCGGGTTCGAAGAGCTCGGCGCGGATCAGCAGCGCCATCACGCCGCCGAAGCAGAAGAACACGAAGGACGCGATCAGGTACATGTACCCGATGGTCTTGTGGTCGGTGGAGGTGATCCAGTTGACGACGATGCGCCCCTTGGATTTGGGAACTACGGGAGCCTCGAGGATCCCGGGGGTCTGGGTGTAAGTAGCCACTTCGCTTCCCTTACTTCGTTGCGTTCAGGTTCGGGTTGCGGTCGTACTCGTCACCAAGCAGGCCCGTGTTGCCGTCCTGGCGAAGCTGGTTCATGTGAGCCTGGAATTCGGACTCGGAAACAACCTTGACGCGGAACAGCATCTCGGAGTGGTACTCACCGCAGAGCTCGGCGCACTTGCCGTCGTAGGTGCCCTCTTTGGTGGGGGTGAACCGGATGTAGTTGGTCTTGCCCGGGATCATGTCCCGCTTCTGCAGGAACGCGGGAACCCAGAAGGAGTGGATGACGTCGCGCGAGTTCAATTCCAGGTCAACAGACTTGTTGATGGGCAGGTACAGGGTGGGGAGCTTCTCCTTGTCCACTGCCTCACCGGTCAGGTGCGCCTGGACGCCGGCTTCGTGGACGTCTTCGGTGATGACGTCGCCCTTTTTGTAGTTGAAGTCCCATGCCCACTGCTTGCCGCGGACGTCCACTACGACGTCGGCCGGCTGCGAGCGGTCATCGATCGCCTGCTGGTCACGGTCGGTGAAGTAGAAGAACACCAGGACCATGAAGAGCGGGATCGTCAGGTAGAAAACCTCAAGGGGCAGGTTGAAGCTGGTCTGCCGCGGGAAGCCCACGGTGCCCTTGCGGCGGCGGTAGGCAACGAGGCACCAGACGATCAGGCCCCAAGTGATGATGCCCACCACGAGGGCGGCAATCCATGAGTTGACCCAGAGGTCCATGATGCGGTCAGTGTGATTGGTGGTGCCACGCTCGGTGGGCAGCCACCCCTTCTCTACCTCTGGCGAACATCCAGTCAAAACCAACGCGCCGGCAGTTGCCAAGCCAGTGATCGTAGTGATCGTTTTGCGTCGGCTGCCGGTTCGGTTCTGCGAACTCACAGACGGCCCTTCCTACTTGTTGCTGTTGCCAGGGCGGCAAAAAGCTTCCCGGGCACACTAAAAGTTTTACTACTCGGTGTAGAGCTTACCGCTCCCCGCAGGTTTTCGCCCACATGTCCCCACCGTGTGGCGGCGCCGGTTTTCACCGACGCCGCCAAGAGGTTCAGGAAGGGCTTACTTACCCTTTAGTGGAACGAATCACCGCAGGCGCATGAGCCGCCCGCATTCGGGTTGTCGATGGTGAAGCCCTGCTTGGAGATGGTGTCTTCAAAGTCGATGCTGGCACCGCTGAGGTACGGCACGCTCATCTTGTCGACGACGACCTCGACACCGTCGTAGTCGCGTACGGCGTCACCTTCAAGGAGGCGCTCATCGAAGTACAGCTGGTAAATGAGGCCGGAGCAGCCACCCGGCTGCACGGCTACGCGGAGGCGAAGATCGGTGCGGCCTTCCTGCTCCAGGAGGCTGCGGACCTTGCCTGCTGCAACGTCAGTCAGCTGAACCTCGTGGCTCGCCAGTTCCTCACTGGCCGTGCCGGTGGGTTCGGTGCTGTTTTCATTGGTCGTAGTGCTCATTGGCCTACCTTACTAACGACGGTTGTGGCTGCCCCGCTTGCACGGTGCCTGCCCCTACGGAAACGGTACGGGCTATAGCTACATGCTACGTCGATCCGGCGCGGAGCTCTAACTTCAGGCGTAACCCTGCCCGGCCCCTGAATGTTCCCTGCGCGGGCTGCTAGCGGAGGCCCTCTGAGTTCAGCCGCGCCAGCAGTAGCGCCTCGGCGACCACCGCGTTACGGAAGTCCCCCAGGTGCAGCGATTCGTTGGCTGAATGCGCCCGTGAATCGGGGTCCTCCACGCCCGTCACCAGGATCTGAACCTCGGGGTACAGCTCGGTCAGGTCGCTGATGAACGGAATCGAACCGCCAATTCCCATTTCCACGGCGGGCACGCCCCAGGCTTCGCCGAGCGCCCACATGGCCAGGCCGGCAGCTGCGGATCCCGTATCCGTCTGGAAGGCGTTGCCACTCTCCCCCGGCGTGAAGGTCACTTGGGCGCCGAACGGCGCGTGGGTTTCCACGTGCCGGCGCACGGCCTCCATGGCGTCCGCGGGGTCCTGGCCGGGCGCCAGCCTGAGGCTGAACTTGGCGCGGGCGTGGGGCAGCAGGGTGTTGGAGGCAACGCTGACGGCTGGTGCATCAAAGCCGATGATCGACAGTGCCGGCTTGGTCCACAGGCGTGAGGCGATGGTTCCCGTGCCTGCCAGCTTGACGCCGTCGAGCACTGAGGCGTCCGCCCGGTACTCGGCCTCGGTGAGGTCAACTGCGGTTTCGTCCCGGCTCACCAGCCCCGAAATGGCCACGCTGCCGTCGTCGTCGTGGAGAGTGGCGATCAGGCGCGAGAGCAGGGTGGGTGCATCGAGCACGGGCCCGCCGAACATTCCCGAATGCACGGCGTGGTCCAGGACCCGAACCTCGATGGTTCCGTCGACCAGTCCGCGCAGGCTCGTGGTCAGGGCCGGCACGCCGACCTTCCAGTTGCTGGAATCCGCCACGACAATGACGTCGGCGCGGAGCAGTTCGCGGTGCGTTTCGAGGAACGGCCTGAAGGTGGGCGAACCGGCCTCTTCCTCTCCTTCGAAGAACAGGGTGACACCCAGCCCGAATTCGTCACCGAGCACCCGGGTGACGGCGCCGTACGCAGCGACGTGGGCCATGATCCCGGCCTTGTCGTCGGCCGCGCCGCGCCCGTAGAGGCGCCCGTTGCGTTCGACGGCGGTAAACGGCTCGGACTCCCACAGCGCCGGATCGCCGGGCGGCTGGACGTCGTGGTGGGCGTAAAGAAGGATGGTCGGCTTGCCGGGCGCGGCCTCGCGGCGTGCCACGACGGCGGGCCCGCCGGGGGTGCCGTCCTCCTTGTCGCACCGCAGGATCCGGACATCCCCGATGCCCGCCGCGCGCACGAGTTCGGCGACGGCTTCGGCGCTGGCGTCCAGCGGGGCAGGATCAAAGCTGGGCCAGGCGATGCCGGGTAAGGCCACCAGATCCTTCAGCTGTGCAACTGTGGTGTCGAAGGCAGCGTCAACGGCGGCCCGCAGGGCGTCGGTGTCGATGCCGGCCACTGTCCCCCCAAACTGGGCGTCGTACTGTTGCGGGGTCGCCGCAGGCAATGTAGTCATGGCCAAACACTACCTGTGTCACACACCACAACAAACCTCGCCGCCGCGGAGGCGCCGGGCGCCACAGCACCGCACCCCTCGGTGGCCGGGCATGACCTCGGGCACAGCCCACCAAGGTATTCTGTTGTGGTGTTCGGACGTAAAAAGGAAGCGCCAGCGGCGCAGGATGTAGTTGACCAGCAGGCTGCCGAGGCAGCCGCAGTAGCAGGCAAAGGCGCACCCACGCCCAAGCGCAAGGCACAGGAAGCGGCCCGCAGGCGCCCCCTCGTGCCGGAGGACCGCAAAGCCTCCAAGGAAGCGGAGCGTGTTGCCGCCCAGGAGCAGCGCCTGAAGATGCGCCAGGCACTGGACACGGGCGACGAAAGGTTCCTGCCGATCCGTGACAAGGGCCCGCAGAAGCGGTTCGCCCGTGACTACGTGGATGCCCGCTTCAGCCTGGGCGAGTACCTGATGTTCGGCGCCCTGGTGTTCGTCATCATCTCCCTCTTGGTGCCTGCCAGCAGCAACATGATGGTTTACGTGCTCGGCGGCTTCTGGGTGATGTTCCTGGCTGTTTTCGTGGACGTGTTCATCCTGTCCCGCAAGCTCCGCAAGCGCCTCGCCGAAAAATTCGGTGAAGTAGAACGCGGCACCGTCTGGTATGGCTCCATGCGTTCTCTGCAGTTCCGGAAGCTTCGCCTGCCGAAGCCCCTGGTCCGCCGCGGGCAGTACCCGTCCTGATTCCTCGTCCTAGCCTGCGGCACAGCCAGCCAGGGGGTCCCGGACCTAAACACAGCAGCCCGGCGGTGGAACCGCCGGGCTGCTGTGTTTAATCGGGTACTAGCGCTTCCGGGCCAGTTCCCTGTTGATCCGGGCGGCCCAGAACGGCCCCTCGTACAGGAACGCCGTATAGCCCTGGACCAGGGTGGCGCCGGCGTCCAGGCGGTCCTGGACGTCCTGGCCGGTCTCCACGCCGCCCACGGAAATCAGCGTCAGGCGGTCCTGGGTGACAGACTTCAGCCGGCGCAGCACCTCCAGCGAACGGCTCTTCAGCGGAGCCCCCGAGAGGCCTCCGGCGCCGCAGGCCCCCACCTTGTCCGCGGCGGAACTGAGCCCGTCCCGGCCAATGGTGGTGTTCGTGGCGATGATGCCGTCGAGCCCGAGGTCCATCGCCAGCCGGGCGACGTCGTCGATGTCCTCATCGGTGAGGTCGGGTGCGATCTTGACCAGCAGCGGGACGTGCCGGCCTGCTGACTTGTCGGCCTCCTCCCCCACGGCCTTCAGCAGCGGCCGGAGGGTTTCCACGTTCTGCAGGAGCCGCAGGCCCGGCGTGTTCGGCGAGCTGACGTTCACCACGAGGTAGTCCGCCGCCGGGGAAAGGCCGCGGGCACTGACGAGGTAGTCTTCCACGGCATCCTCGAGCTCCACAACCTTGGTCTTGCCGATGTTGACGCCGATCACGGGCCGCACCTTGGCGTGACGCCGCTGCAGTGCGGCCCGGGCGGACTTCAGCCGCGGAGCCACGGCAGAGGCGCCGTCGTTGTTGAATCCCATGCGGTTGATGACGGCCCGGTCCTCAATCAGCCGGAACAGCCGGGGCTTTTCATTGCCGGGCTGGGCCTGGCCGGTGATGGTGCCCACCTCGACGTGGCCGAACCCGAGCTCCGTCAGGGCCTCGATTCCGTGGCCCTCCTTGTCGAAACCGGCGGCCAGCCCGAACGGCGACGGGAAGGTCAGGCCGAGGGCATTCGTCTGAAGCGAGGCCGGCGGAGCCGTAAACCGTTCCAGCACTCGTCCCGCGCCCACGGAATGGACCAGCCGGATTCCTTTGAAACCGATCTTGTGGGCGCGTTCGGCGTCCATCCATGAAAAGGCCAGCCTGAAGAAAGTGGGGTATACGCGCATGCCTCTAGTTTTCCGTCTTCGGCGGTGCAGACCAAACTGGAACGACACAACACCGCCCTGCTGGAACCGGAAAGCCTACGCTGGTGCCATGGAGTGGCAGAGCGACATCCTGGGCCCGGGCTTCGAGTCCTGCGCTTTCGACGCCGCAGGCCCGGACGGCGTCCGCCGCCGGGCGACGCTGGTCCGCTTCACTCCCCCGGACGCTTGGCACGTCCAGCCTGCCGGGCCGCGCCGGGCGGTGCTGTTCCTGCATGGCTGGAGCGACTACTTCTTCAACGTTGAGCTGGCGCGGTTCTGGGACGCGCAGGGCTTCGAGTTCTTCGCCCTGGACATGCACAACCACGGACGCAGCCTGCAGCCAGGCACCCATGGCGGCTACGTCGCAGACCTTGGAAACTACGACGCCGAGATCGGCACCGCGGTGGGCATGATCGCCGGATCCGGCGGTGCAGGACCCGTGCAGTTGGCGCTCATGGGCCATTCCACGGGCGGCCTCGTGGCCGCCCTGTGGGCCAGCCGCAATCCCGGCGCGGTTTCCCAGCTGATCCTGAACAGCCCATGGCTCGAAATGCACGGCAGCGCCCTGGTCCGGCGCGCGGCCTGGACGATGGTGGAGCCGATCGCCCGCCTGCGTCCGGAGGCGGTGCTCAGGCTGCCGGAGCGCGGATTCTACTGGCGGAGCATCAGCAGTGCCGCCGAAGGCGAGTGGACCGTGGACGCTGCCTACCGGCCGCCCATGGCCTTTCCGGTGCGCGCCGCCTGGCTCAGTGCCATCCTTGCCGGACAGGCCAGGGTGGCCCGCGGACTGGGCATCGGGGCGCCCATCCTGGTCCTGCTGTCTGCCGCGAGTGAGAACGGGATGGTATGGAACGAGGAAATGCGCCGGACGGACGCGGTGCTGGACGTCAACACCATCGCCGCCCGAGCCATGTCGCTGGGCAGGAGCGTCACCGTGGAGCGCATCGACGGCGCACTGCACGACGTGTTCCTTTCACGGGCGGTCGTGCGCGCCGACGCATACGGGCGCCTGGCCAGGTGGATCAGGGGTTACGCCGCCTAATCCGGGTGCAGCGTATCCAGTAGCGCGCTTCCAGGGCCCCGGACTGCCGGGGCCTAGAGGGCCCTGGCAGCGTCCACGGCGCCGCCGTACCGGCGGTCCCGGCGGGCGTAGATCTCCACCGCATCCCAGAGGGTCCGGCGGTCGACGTCGGGCCACAGGGTGTCCAGGAAGACGAACTCCGCGTAGGCGGACTGCCACAACATGAAGTTGGACAGCCGCTGCTCACCCGAACTGCGGAGGAAGAGGTCGACGTCGGGCAGGTCCGGCTCGTCAAGGTATTTCTGGATCGTCTTCTCGGTGATGGCGCCGGGCTTGAGCCTTCCGTCGGCCACATCCCGGGCGATGGCGGACACGGCGTCTGCAATTTCCGCCCGGCCGCCGTAGTTCACGCACATGGTCAGCGTGCAGGTGCTGTTTCCGGCGGTGTACTCCTCCGCCTCCTCGAGTTCGCGGATGACCGAACCCCAGAGCCGGGGACGGCGGCCGGACCAGCGGATCCGCACGCCCCAGTCGTCCAGCTGGTTGCGCTGCCTGCGCAGCACCTCCTTGTTGAATCCCATCAGAAACCGGACTTCCTCGGGAGACCGGCGCCAGTTCTCCGTAGAGAAGGCGTACACGCTGACATATTCAATGCCCAGCTCGATGGCGCCGGCCACCACGTCCAGGAGTGCCGGCTCCCCTGCCTTGTGGCCTTCGATGCGGGGCAGGCCGCGCTGGTTGGCCCACCTGCCGTTGCCGTCCATCACAATGGCCACGTGCCGGGGCACAAACTCGGCCGGAATGGAGGGCGGAACCGCGCCCGATTCGTGCGGGTACGGGGCCACCACCGGGGCCGTGCGGCGCCGGGCAGGACTGGTCTTCTTTCCCAAGGACACTGTTAGGTACGCTCCACATGTTTGAGGGATTTCAGGACACGTTCCAGGTGCCACTGCAGATAGCTTGCCACCAGGCCCGCGGATTCCCTGCGGTGCACCGGAAGTGAGGCGTCCGCCGTCGTCCAGTCCCCGGTGAGCAGCGCGCCCAGCAGGGACACCGTTTCAGGGGCGGGCGCTGGAGAGCCCGGCGGGCGGCAGTCGCCGCAGACCATGCCGCCCAGCGGTGCGGAGAAGGCGGTGTGTGGTCCGGTCGCGCCGCAGCGTGCGCAGTCGGTGAAGCTGGGCGCCCAGCCGCCGGTTGACAGGGCCCGCAGCAGGTAGGAATCCAGGATCAGTTCCGGCGCGTGGTCCCCCCGGCTCAGCGACGCCAAAGCGCCGACCAGCAGGTTGTACTGCGCGGTTCCGGCTTCACCGTCGACGTCGGTAAGCTTTTCGGCGGTCTCGGTCATGGCCGCTGCCACCGTGTACCGACCGTAGTCCGCGGCGATGTTGCCCCCGTACACCCCCTTCGCGACCGCCTGCGTCACGATGTCGAGGGTCTTGCCGGACACGAGCTGCAGGTCTGCCACCATGAAGGGCTCCAGGCGGGCACCGAAGCGGCTGGTGGTCCGCCGGATTCCCTTGGCAACCGCCCGGACCTGGCCGTGGTGTTTGGTCAGGAGGGTGATGATGCGGTCCGCCTCGCCCAGCTTGTGGGTGCGCAACACCACCGCGTCATCGCGGTAGCTGCGCGCTGCAAATGATTGGACCACGCTTAATCTTCCCATTGACTCAATGAAAACAGGTGAGCCGCCGAAACAGCTGCGCCGCCGGTACGGACCGGCGGCGCAGCTGTCAGGAAGCTCAGGCCTGGGCGTCCCGGATGGCCCGGTTTACGGCAGAGATGACTGCTTTCAGCGCCGAGGTGCTGGTGTTGGAATCGATGCCGACGCCCCACAGGACACGTTCCCCCACGGCGCATTCGACGTACGCTGCGGCGAGGGCGCTGCCGCCTTCAGACAGGGCGTGCTCGCTGTAGTCCAGCACCCGAACGTCCACGCCGTCCTGGCCGAGGATGTCCAGCAGCGCGGCGATGGGACCGTTGCCGGTGCCGGTGCGGCTGGCGTGGGTGCCGTCGACGCCCAGCGAGGCAAGCAGGGTCATGGCACCGTCCTCGTCGGTTTCGGTTTTCACCGAGCCGAGCGAGTACCGGCCCCACTGGCTTTCCGTCTTGGCGGAGGGCAGGTACTCGTCCTGGAAAACCTGCCAGAGCTGGGCGCCGCTGACTTCGCCGCCCACGGTGTCAGTCTGCTTCTGGATGACGCCGGAGAATTCGATCTGCGCCCGCCGCGGCAGGTCCAGGCTGTGCTCGTTCTTCAGCAGGTAGGCCACGCCGCCCTTGCCGGACTGGGAGTTGACGCGGATCACGGCCTCATAGCTGCGGCCGAGGTCCTTCGGGTCCACCGGCAGGTACGGAACCTGCCAGGTGACGTCGCTGACGTCCTTGCCTGCGGCCGCCGCGTCCTTCTCCAGGGCTTCGAGCCCCTTCTTGATGGCGTCCTGGTGGGACCCGGAGAATGCGGTGAAGACGAGGTCGCCGCCGTAGGGTGCACGCTCCGCAACCGGCAGCTGGTTGCAGTACTCCACGGTGCGCCGGACGTCGTCGATGTCGGAGAAGTCGATCATCGGGTCGACGCCCTGCACGAACATGTTCAGGCCGAGGGTCACCAGGTCCACGTTGCCGGTCCGCTCCCCGTTGCCGAACAGGCAGCCCTCGATGCGGTCGGCGCCGGCCTGGTAGCCCAGCTCGGCTGCGGCCACGCCGGTGCCGCGGTCGTTGTGCGGGTGCAGCGAAAGAATGATGCCTTCGCGCGGGTGCAGGTTGCGGCTCATCCACTCGATGGAGTCCGCGTAAATGTTCGGGGTAGCCATCTCCACGGTGGCCGGCAGGTTGATGATGACCTGACGGTCGGCGGACGCCTCGAACACGTCGGCGACGGCGTTGCAGACGCGGAGGGCGTACTCCAGCTCGGTTCCGGTGAAGGACTCCGGCGAGTACTCGTACGTGATGTGGGTGTCGCCCAGCGTTTCTTCGTACTTCTTGCACAGGCGGGCGCCCTGCAGGGCGATGTCCAGGATGCCGTCCTCGTCCTGGTTGAACACCACGCGGCGCTGCAGGACGGAGGTGGAGTTGTACAGGTGCACGATGGCCTGCTTGGCACCCACCAGGGATTCATAGGTCCGCTCGATGAGGTGTTCGCGGGCCTGGGTCAGCACCTGGATGGTGACGTCATCCGGGATGTGGTTGCCTTCGATCAGCTGGCGGACGAAGTCGAAGTCGGTCTGGGACGCGGAGGGAAAGCCGACCTCGATTTCCTTGTAGCCCATGCGGACCAGCAGGTCGAACATCTTCATCTTGCGGGCCGGGCTCATGGGGTCAATCAGTGCCTGGTTTCCGTCGCGCAGATCCACTGCGCACCAGCGCGGGGCCGTGGTGATTGTTTTATCCGGCCAGGTGCGGTCCGGCAGATCGACCTTGATCTGGTCCTGGAAGGGGATGTAGCGGTGGATCGGCATTCCGGAGGGCTTCTGTGCGTTTCGCATTAATCTGGCCTTTTCTGTGATTCTGAGTGAAAGGGTGGCCGGGCAACACAAACTCCGCGACGAGGGTGGGCCTTGCGCTAGATCGCGTCTGAGGCCTCGCCGCGGCAGCTAAGAAGAAGGAGCTCTGCACGCACCATTTCACAGTAACACGGGTGCGTAAGATGAAGGGGCAACACCTCCAGCAACGTCCACCATGCAGACGCTGCACCGGTGAAAGTGCCGGCCGCAGCCCGTCATCGAAGGAGCTCATGTGCCAATTTCGGGGATCGCCCAGTCAAACATCGACCACAGCGTGAGGCCACAGGACGACCTCTACCAGCATGTGAACGGGGCCTGGCTGAAGGACACCACCATCCCTGACGACCGTCCGCTGGAAGGCACCTTCACTGCCCTTCGCGACGGCTCCGAGCTGGCAGTCCGGGAAATCATCGAGGAAGCCGCTGCCAAGGGGTCCGAGGCGAGCGGCATCGAGCGAAAGATAGGCGACCTGTACAGCAGCTTCATGGATGAGGCCGCCGTGGAGGCGAAGGGCCTGGACCCCATCCGCGGACGCCTGGCCGAGGTCTTCGCCACGGCCAGCATTTCTGAGCTCCTGGCACTGGCCGGCCGGCTCTTCCGCGCCGATGTGTCGGGACTTTTCTACATCTACCCGGCACCCGACGCCGGCAACCCCGACCGCGTTCTCCTGTACACGGGCCAGGGCGGCCTCGGGCTCCCCGACGAGTCCTACTACCGCGAGGAGAAATTCGCCCCGGTGGTGGAGTCCTACCGGGAGTACGTGGGCACCATGTTCGGCCTGGCCGGAGTGGCCGATCCCGAAAACGCCGCGGCCCGGGTGGTGGCACTGGAAACCTCCCTCGCCTCGCACCATTGGGACAAGGTCACGCTCCGCGACCCGCAGAAGACGTACAACCTGAAGTCGGCAGACGAGGCACACCAGCTGTTTCCCCTGCTGGACACGTGGTTTGACGCAGCGGACATCGCCGCGGACAAGCGCCAGGAGATCGTGGTCAGCACGCCTGACTTCTTCGCCGGCGCCGCCGCACTGCTGGCCTCGGAGTCGCTGCCGGTGTGGCAGGAATGGCTTGCCCTGCGGGTCATCAACTCGGCGGCCCCGTATCTCTCATCAGCTTATGTGGACACGAACTTCGCCTTCTACGGCACCACCATCAGCGGCACGCCGCGGAACAAGGACCGCTGGAAGCGGGGCGTCGCCGTCGTCGAGGCCGCACTGGGCGAAGCCGTTGGCCAGATCTACGTTGCCCGGCACTTCCCCGGAGGGCACAAGGCACGCATGCAGACGCTGGTGGGGAACCTGATCGAGGCCTACCGGCAGAGCATTAGCGGCCTGGAATGGATGGGCGAGGACACCAAGGCCGAGGCACTCCGGAAACTGGGGGCGTTCCGGGCAAAGATCGGCTTCCCCGACGAGTGGATCGACTACTCCGCAGTGGTGATCGACCCCGCAGACCTGCTGGGGAACGTCGAACGGGCCCACAACGCCGACGTCGACCGTCATCTCGACGAGGTGGGCAAGCCGGTGGACCACAACAAGTGGCTCATGACGCCGCAGACCGTCAACGCGTACTATCACCCGATGCTGAATGAGGTCGTCTTCCCGGCCGCCATCCTTCAGCCGCCCTTCTTCACCGCCGAAGCGGACGACGCCGTGAACTATGGCGGCATCGGGGCCGTGATCGGACACGAGATCGGCCACGGCTTCGATGACCAGGGCTCCCAGTTCGACGGCACGGGCGAGTTGCGCAACTGGTGGACCGAAGATGACCGCAAGGCCTTTGAAGCCCTGACCGGACGCCTCGTGGAGCAGTTCGACGCGCTGTCCCCGTACGCCGCGCCCGGCCACAACGTCAACGGCAAGCTGACGCTGGGCGAAAACATCGGCGACCTGGGTGGGCTCACCATTGCGCACAAGGCCTACCGCCTCAGCCTCGACGGCCAAGAACCCGAGGTGCTCGACGGGCTGACGGGTGAACAGCGCTTCTTCGCCTCCTGGGCTGCGGGCTGGCGCCAGGTGATCCGAACCGAGGAGGCCATCCGGCGCCTCGCCACGGACCCGCACTCCCCCAACGAGTTCCGTACCAACGCCATTGCCAAGAACCTCGACTCCTTCCACACCGCGTTCGGCGTAACGGAGAAGGACGGCATGTGGATGCCCCCTGCGGAGCGCGTCAGCATCTGGTGAGCGTCTGGTGAGCGCAAAATGCCGGGCCACCCTGTTCGGGGCGGCCCGGCATTTTTTGTCCGGCCTACAGTTGATTGCGGCCTGTAGGCGGATTACTGCTGGACGACCAGCTCCGGGTTTGCCTGCTGGCAAACGGTGTCGCTGGCTGTCTGGTTGACGATGTCCTTGGGCACGGTCGTCTTGCCGAACTTGGTCCCGGACGGGAAGTCGGAGCCGAGGTACAGCTGCACTCCCGCGACGCCGGACGACGGTGCCACCTGGGCGGCCGGAATGCCAAACAGGGCTGCCACATCGGCGGCGACGTCCGCGAACTCGGGCCCGTAGTACACCATGGTCTTTGCCGTGGGGTCGGCCTCCAACTGCCCCACCTGGGTGAAGCCGCCCGCAACAACGGCGTCCACGATTTCCTGGGTCCGGGTGGCCGAGCCGGTTCCGTTGGCCACGGTGATGGGCTGCAGGGCCTTGTCATACGGTGCCGCCGTCGCGGTGGGCTTCGGCGTGGCCTTCGGAGTGGAACTGGCCGAAGGTTTGGGCGTCGCCGACGGTGACGGGGTTTCCTTGCCATCCGGGTCGGTCAGGTCGACATCCTTGCGCAAGGCAGCGAACAGCTGTGAGGCGGCGGGCTGCGCGGCTTCCAACCGGTTGGGATCGCTGGTGGCAGGGACAGTCGGCATCGCCACAAAGGCGACCTTGCCGACGTCGATCGTCTTCAGCCGGTTGGCGATGGTGATCATCGACGGCACGGAGGCCAATCCGTCGTCGACCGTCAGGTTCTTGGTGATGACATCGGCGATGTTCAGCAGCTTCGCCGGGTTGGAGAGGGTGCCGTCATCCTTGATCTTCCGGGTCAGGGAGGACAGGAAGCCCTGCTGGGCCTTGATGCGGCCGAGGTCTCCGCCGTCGCCGAACGCATGGCGGGTGCGGAGGAACGCCAGGGCCTGTTCGCCCTGCACCTGGGAGGTGCCCTTGGGCAGCCGCAGCCGCGAGTCGGGGTCATAGACGGCGTCGCTGATGCACACCGAGACGCCGCCCACGGCGTTCGACAGCTCCTTGACGGCGTTGAAGTCGGCCATCATGAAGTGGTCCACCTCCATGCCGGTCAGCTTGTTGACGGTGTCCACGGCGCAGCCAATGCCGGCCTCTTTCATGGCCTCATTGATCATGATGCCGCTGCGGGACGGGTACTGCTTGCCGGTCTTCTGGTCCGTGCACTTGGGGATGTCCACGAGCAGGTCGCGGGGGAAGCTGATGACATTGACCCGTTTGTTGTCCTCCGAGATGTCCATGAGCATCATGACGTCGGAGTTGCCGTAGCCGGTGGAATCCTCGGTGCTGCCGTAATTGGAGTTCTTGCCGTCGCGCGTGTCAGAGCCCAGGATCAGGATCTGCAGCCGGCCGGTGGCATCGTCCGTGGTGTCGGTGCGGCTGCTGCCGGCACCAAGGGCTGCCGTGGAGATGTTGGACTGCAACCTGAAGTACCAGTAGCCGGCAAAGGCCAGGCCGCCGGCCAGGACCACGGCGACGACGGCGGTGGTCACCTTGAGCCACGTGGGCATGTGGCGGACATTCAGGTGCCGGGCAGCGCCCAGCCGGGAGTCCTCGGCATGCCGGGCAGCTGGCTCGGAACGGGCGGGTGTGCCCGGTCCTTGGGCGCGGTTGTCGCGGCGTCGCACCACAGGGTGTACCTTCCTCGAAAAAATGGGATCCGGCCTATTTTAGTAGCCGTTTCTGGGAAAACGCCGGAAATCCGGCGTTCACGGCCCGGCGGGCAGCCGGAAGCCCCGATTTGCGGGCGCCGGTCCGGCGGGCAAGCGGCAGCGGGTCAGAACCCGAGCTTCACCAGCTGCTTGGGGTCGCGCTGCCAGTCCTTGGCCACCTTGACGTGCAGGTCGAGGTAGATGCGGGTGCCCAGGAGCGCCTCGATGCCCTTGCGGGCATTGGTGCCGACCTCGCGCAGGCGGCTTCCGCCCTTGCCGATGATGATCGCCTTCTGCGACGGACGCTCCACGTAGAGGTTGACGCGGACGTCCAGGAGCGGGTTGTCTTCGGTCCGGCCTTCGCGGGGTACGATTTCCTCCACTACCACGGCCAGTGAGTGCGGCAGCTCGTCGCGCACACCCTCCAGCGCAGCCTCCCGGATGAGTTCGGCCACCATGACTGCCTCCGGCTCATCGGTCAGCTCGCCGTCCGGATAGAGCGGGGGCGACGGCGGCATGTGGCTGATCAGGACGTCCGCCACCGTGCCCACTTGGAACCCGTCCGCGGCCGAGACCGGAACGATGTCCTTCCAGCCGTCCTCGCCCAGCACTTCCCTGCCGAGCTCGGCGACGGCCAGCAGCTGCTCTGTCAGTGCCTGCCGGTCCACCAGGTCTGCCTTCGTAACGAGGGCAATCACCGGCTTGCGCCCTACGGCCGCGAGCTGGGCGGCGATGAACTTGTCACCGGGCCCGATCTTCTCGTTGGCGGGAATGCAGAACCCGATCGCGTCCACCTCTGAGAGTGTGTCGGCGACGAGGTCGTTAAGCCTCTTGCCCAGCAGGGTGCGGGGCCGGTGCAGGCCCGGGGTGTCCACGAGGATCAGCTGGGCGTCCTCGCGGTGGACGATCCCGCGGATGGTATGCCTCGTGGTCTGCGGCTTGGCGGACGTGATGGCCACCTTCTTGCCCACCAGGGCGTTGGTGAGAGTGGATTTGCCCGCGTTGGGCCGGCCCACCAGCACCGAAAATCCGGCATGGTATCCGCCGAACGGTTCGCCGCCGTCGGCCTTATTCTGCTTGCTCACGTGGAACTCCCTGTTGCATTGATTCGGCCTCGTCGAGTAGTTCTTCAAGGTCAGTATTGTTTGGAACGGCCCCTTTCGGCGCGGCCCCCGCAATGATGTGGCTGACGCGGTTCCGGCGGCCCTCGAGCCGCTCGGCGCGCAGCGAAACGCCGTCGACATCCACGGCGCTCCCCACGATCGGGACCCGGCCCAGGGCCTTGGCCAGCAGGCCGCCCACGGTGTCCACCTCGTCGTCCTCCAGTTCGATGCCGAACAGCTCGCCGAGGTCGTCGATCCCCATCCGGGCGCTCACCCGGAATGTTCCGTCGCCCAGATCGACGACGGCGGCGCTTTCCGAGTCGTACTCATCCACGATTTCGCCGACGAGCTCTTCAATCAGGTCCTCGAGCGTTACCAGCCCTGCGGTCCCGCCGTATTCGTCGATGACGATGGCGACGTGCGTGGACTCCTTCTGGAGTTCCCGCAGGAGGTCGCTCACCGGCTTGGAATCCGGCACGTACCGCACCTCCCGGGCCAGCACATCCACCACAGGCGGTTCGGCCTCCGGGTCCATGCCGTGAATCGCGGCGGCCACATCCTTGAGGTAGATGATGCCCAGGATCTGATCTGTGTTTTCCCCGATGACGGGGATCCTGGAATACCCCGACCGCAGGAACAGCGCCATTGCGCTGTGCAGGCTCGAACCGGCGTCGATGGTCAGGATGTCCGTCCGCGGCACCATCACGGCGCGGACCAGGGTGTCGCCGAACTCGAAGACGGACTGGATGAGTTCGGCCTCGTTGTCCTCGATCATGTCCGATTCGGTGGCCCGGTCAACCAGCTCGCGGAACTCCTCCTCGCTGAAGTAGGAGTCGTCACCGTTGGGCGAACCCGGAGCCACGGCGCTGCCCAGCCGGACCAGCCAGGCGGGGATTGGCCCCAGTATCCAGGCCAGGAACCGGACCAGCGACGCCGAATTCCGCGCCACCGCGGCCGGATGCGAGCGGCCAAGCTGGCGCGGCGAGACGCCCACGAGCACAAACCCGAGGACCGCCATGATGCCCGTCGCGGCCAGGCCTGCCAGCCAGACGTTGTCCAGCCAGCTGTAAAGCAGCACAGCCACGGCTACGGCGGAGGCCGATTCGAACCAGATCCGCCAGAAGCGCAGGGCACGCATGTGCGTCATCGGCTGATCCAGGATCCTCCGCAGCGCCGGGCCCTGGCTCCCCTGCAAGGCCTGCTCGGCGTCGTGGCGCGGCAGAAAGCTGAACGCTGCCTCGGCAGCGGTCAGCAGCGCTGCGGCACCGAGAAACGCCAGCGCCATGCAGACAAGGAGCAGGGAGGTCACTGGGTGGTCTCGGCCGGTGCTTCTTTGCCGGTGAATGCCGTCAGCAGTTCGCGCTGCAGGCCGAACATTTCTGCCTTCTCCTCGGGTTCGGCGTGGTCATAGCCGAGCAGGTGGAGGATTCCGTGCGTGGTCAGCAGCAGCATCTCGTCCTGCGTGGAGTGCCCGGCATTGCGGGCCTGCACCTCGGCCACCTGCGGGCAGATTGCGATGTCGCCCAGCATTCCCTGCGGCGTCTGCTTGTCCGGGGTGCCCGGGGTCAGCTCGTCCATGGGCACGGACAGGACGTCCGTGGCGCCAGGCTCATCCATCAGTTCGATATGCAGCTTTTCCATGGCCGGCTCGTCCACCAGCAGGATGGACAGCTCCGCCTGCGGGTGGATGTACAGCTGTTCGAAGATGAAGCGTGCCAACGCCACCAGACGGGCTTCGTCCACCTGGATGCCGGACTCGTTGTTAACTTCGATGCTCATGCGTGCTCTCCCGTCGTTCCCGGGGAACGGAATGCTTGACCCGGTTGCGTTGTGCTTCGTCCCAGATGCCGTAGGCGTTGACGATGTCCCCCACCAGGCGGTGGCGGACGACGTCGGCGGCGTCCAGAACAGAGAAGCTGACGTCGTCGATTCCGGTGAGGATCTCCTCGACAATGCGCAGGCCGGAACGGGTCCCGAACGGAAGGTCCACCTGCGTGACGTCGCCGGTGACCACCATCTTGGAACCGAAGCCCAGACGGGTCAGGAACATCTTCATCTGTTCCGGCGTGGTGTTCTGTGCCTCGTCGAGAATGATGAAGGCGTCGTTCAGCGTCCGGCCCCTCATGTAGGCCAGCGGCGCCACTTCGATGGTGCCGGCCGCCATCAGCCGGGGAATCGACTCGGGGTCCATCATGTCGTGCAGCGCGTCGTACAGCGGCCGCAGATACGGGTCGATCTTGTCGCTGAGGGTGCCCGGAAGGAACCCCAGCCGTTCGCCCGCTTCGACGGCGGGACGGGTGAGGATGATCCGGCTGACTTCCTTCTGCTGCAGGGCCTGAACGGCCTTGGCCACCGCGAGGTAGGTCTTGCCGGTACCGGCCGGACCGATCCCGAAGATCACCGTGTTCGCGTCGATGGCGTCCACGTAGTTCTTCTGGTTCAGCGTCTTGGGCCTGATGGTCTTGCCGCGGCTGGACAGGATGTCGTGCGTCAGCACCTCCACCGGATTCTGCAGCGACTGGCTGCGGAGCAGCGACACCAGCTGCTGGAGAACTGCCGGCGTGATAACGGTGCCGCGGGCCACGAGACCCCTGACCTCGTGGAGCAGCCGCATGATCCGCGGAACATCGGCCGCGGGTCCGTTGATGGAGAGTTCGTTGCCGCGAACGTGGAAACTGACGGCCGGGAACTGGTCCTCGATGAAGCGAAGGGCCTCGTCGTGGCTTCCCAGCGACTGCACCATCTGATCAGAGTTATCGAAGATGACCACCTCCGTCCGGACACCGGGAAGAGTATGGGGGAATTCGCCCGTGGTTCGGTCCCCCGTGTTGAGGCGGCGCTTTCCGTTTGCTGATTCAGTCATGGTGACGGCCCTCGGGCCTTCGGTTCCCTCCAGTTCGGAATATAACTCGTTTGTGTCTTTACATCTTACGCCAGCGCACGCCCCGGCCTGCTGTCCCGGAAGGTCACGGCGGACCGCATTTCTGTAACGCGTTCCCGCCATTAGGTATCAACTTTGTATCGGCCTCATATCGTTCCCGTTGCAGTTCGGCCGCCTGCCCCGAAAGGCGCCCGGCGCTCCAAAGTCTCGTGTAATGCTGGAAAAGGAGCTTGCCGGCAACGGTCCGGCGTGCCCGCACACAACTGCTTATTCGAAGGGATCGCCAGCATCAGTCAGCCAGGAACTCCGGGCCGGAAAGTACCGCGGATGCGCTCCGTGCTGCTGTCCGCGTTGCTTCCGGCTGCCCTGCTGCTGTCAGGGTGCATCGCCGCTCCCGACCCCTCGGTGACCTCCGCGAACTCGCCGACGTCCTCGTCGCGCCGGGCCGCCGGCACGGACGGTGTCCCCACCACCAGCGCACCGCTGGAAACAACGCAGTCGTCCAACAAAGCGCCGGTCTACTGGATCGGGCGGAGCAACAGCAATGTCTTCCTCTACCGCGAGTTCCGCGACGTGCCTGACGATGAGAACCCGATCACCCGGGCCCTGCGCGCCATGATGTCCGAGACGCCATTGGATCCTGACTACTTCACGCCGTGGCAGAACCCCAAGAACCTCGCGACCTCGATCTCGGGCACCAATGTCATCACCGTGGACGTTTCCGCGGATGCCTTCAACAGCAACCTCGACGCGGACATGGCCCAGCGGGCCATCCAGCAGCTGGTGTACACCGCAACGGCGGCCGGTGCCAGCTCCGGGCTGATTGACGCCGGGCAGCAAATCGAAGTAGTCATCCTCGTGGACGGGCACACGGACTATCTGGCGTTCAAGCACGTCAAGCTCGGCGCCCCGACGTCCCGCAGCGCGGGAATGGTGGCGCCGGTGTGGATCATCGATCCGCAGCAAGGCACCGGAGTCGGCGACGGCCGGGTCAAAATCTCCGGGCGAAGCACCGTCCCCAACGGCAAACTCCACTGGCGCATCCTCAAAGTCCAGGACAACGGCGATAAGGAAAGCTACCTGACTGGGGAAGCCAGGGCCTCGGCGGATCCCGCCGCCTCCGGGATCTTCGGGATCACGGTGAATCTGGCGCCCGGGAACTACGAGGTGCGCGTTTCCCAGATCGACGCGGGCAAGCCGGGGGACGAACTCAACGTGGACTCGCGCGGGTTCACGGTTCGGTAGAGATTCAACGTTCGCTAGAGGTTCAGGTCCGCCAGCGGTTCACCGTCCGCCAGCGAACCGGCCCTGGCCAAAACTCAGCGGCCTGACGTTACCAGCGGCCTGACGTTACCAACGGCCTGAGGTTACCAACGGCCCAGGACGTCGCTGGCCACCACGACGCCGGCCGGTCCCGCCGTCGATGACCGCAGCACGTGCGGTCCCAACAGTGCCGTAACCGCCCCGGCGCTGCACAGCCGGGTGACCTCGCGGGCACTGATGCCCCCTTCGGGACCAACGATGAGGAGAATCTCGCCGGGGCCGGACGCCTCCTGACGCTCCCCGGACCATTTGCCGAGGACCCGCCGCAGCGGCGTGACGGCGTCTTCGTGCAGGATCACGGCAAGGCCGGCCTCCGCCACTTCCCTGGCCAGCGCCTGGGTATCGACGGCGGGACGCACCTCCGGGATCCAGGCGCGGCGGGCCTGCTTGGCCGCCGCCGTCACGGCGGACTGCCATTTCCCGTGCGCCTTGGCTGCCCGGTCACCCTTCCACCGGACGATGGAGCGTTCCGACTGCCAGGGAATCACGGCGTCGATGCCCAGTTCGGTGGCGGTCTCGATCGCCAGCTCGTCCCGGTCCCCCTTGGCGAGGGCCTGCACGAGGACCAGGCGGACGTCGGGCCGGGGTTCCACGCTCACGGAGGTGCATTCGACCGTCAACTGGGCGGGAGCGGCACCAGTCACGGTTCCGGTGATACGCCTGCCCGCGCCGTCGGCGATGTCCACCTGTTCGCCCACCGCCAGACGCTTGACTGTGACCGCGTGCCGGGCCTCCGCGCCGTCGAGGACGAACAGCGAACCGGGAGCGGTGCCGTCCAGCGCGCCGGCAGGGGTGAAGAATACGGCGTTGCTCACCGCTACAGGTTACCGAGGCGGTCCCGCAGCTTGGCGAAAACGCCGCCGCTGGCCGCCAGCTTGCCCTCGGAGAACTGCTCGCCGCGGAGCTTGGCCAACTGCCGGAGCAGGTCTTCCTGGGCGGGGTCGAGCTTGGACGGCGTTTCCACCTGCAGGTGGACCCTGAGGTCACCGCGGCCATAGCCCCGCAGATGGGTAACTCCCAGGCCGCGGAGGGTGATGATCTCGCCGGACTGGGTGCCCGCCTTAACGTCGATCTCCTGCTTGCCGTCGAACGTTTCCAGGCTCAGTTCGGTGCCGAGGGCGGCGGCCGTCATGGGAATGTTCAAAGTCGCGTGGAGGTCGTCGCCCTCGCGGATGTAGGTGGAGTCGTTGTTGACCCGGATTTCCACATAAAGGTCGCCGGAGGGGCCGCCTGCGGGGCCCGCCTCGCCCTGCCCGGAGAGCTGGATCCGGGTTCCGGTGGCCACGCCGGCCGGCACCTTGATGGTCAGGGAGCGGCGGCTGCGGATACGGCCCTGGCCGCTGCACTCGTTGCAGGGGTCCTTGATGACCGTCCCGAAGCCCTCGCAGGAACCGCACGGCGCGGCGGTCATGACCTGGCCGAGGATGGAACGGACCGCCCGCTGCACCTGGCCGCTGCCGCCGCAGATATCGCAGCGTTCCGGGTGGCTACCCTCGCGGCAGCACGAGCCTTCACACGTGGGGCAGGTGACGGCTGTGTCCACTTCCAGCTTCTTGTTGACGCCGAAGACGGCATCGCGCAGGTCGATCCGGACGCTGATCAGCGCGTCCTGCCCACGGCGGACGCGGGACGCGGGCCCGGATGTTCCGCCCGCGCCGAAGAAGGTGTCAAAGATGTCCTGGAACGCGAAGCCCTGGCCGGCGTAGCCGCCGCCGAAGCCGTTGTCGGTGCCGTTCTCATTGCCGGTGGTGTCGTAGATCCTGCGCTTCTGCGGATCGGACAGCACCTCGTAGGCGTGGGTGACGGCCTTGAAGCGTTCGGCGGCGTCTTCCCCGGGGTTGACATCCGGGTGGAGGGAGCGGGCCAGCTTGCGGTAGGCCTTTTTGATCTCCTCGCCGGTGGCTTCAGCGGAGACTCCAAGAACGTCGTAGTGGCTGCTCAAAGTTCGTATCTCTTCCTGGTTGTACTGCCTGTGGTCAGAGGATGTCCGGGTCGTGCGGTCACGGGCCCAGAATCCTCGAAAGGTAGCGGGCCACCGCGCGCACGGCGGCCATGGTGGTGGGATAGTCCATCCGGGTGGGGCCAAGGATGCCCACCTTGGCGCTGGCGTCGGGGCCGTAGCCGGTGGCCACCACCGATGCCTCGGCCAGACCGTCGTAGGGGTTTTCCCGGCCGATGCTCACGGCCACGCCCCGCGGGTCCTGGGCCATGTCGCTCAGGAGCCGCAGCATCACCACCTGCTCCTCGAGGGCCTCCAGAACAGGTCCGATGCTGAGCGGAAAGTCCACGTTGGAGCGCGCGAGGTTGGCCGTTCCCGCGAGGACCATACGGTCTTCCCGGCTGTTGTGCGCCAGGCCCTCCAGCCCCTTGCCGAGGGCCATGGCAATGGGGCGCTCGGCGTGCGTGCAGCCGGCCACGACGGCGGCCAGGTGCTGGGGCAGGATGGCCACCGGCGTTCCGGCCACACCGGTCAGGAACCGGGTGCGGAGTGCGGCGAGCGTGTCGTCTGACAGGTCCTGTCCGGCGTCGACCACTCGCTGGTCAACCTTGCCGGAGTCGGCGATCAGCACGATCAGCACCTTCCGCGGCGCCAGCAGCACAAATTCAATGTGCCGCACCACGGCGCGGCTCAGGTGCGGGTACTGCACGACGGCGACCTGGTTGGTCAACTGGGACAGGAGCCGCGCCGTCCGGTCCAGGACGTCGTCAAGGTCCTCTGACCCCTCGAGGAGGGTCTGGATGGCGCGCTTCTCCGCCGGGGACAACGGCTTGACGGCTGAAATCTGGTCGACGAACAGACGGTAACCCTTGTCCGTCGGAATCCTGCCCGCGCTGGTGTGCGGGGCAGTGATAAGGCCCTCGTCCTCAAGGGCCGCCATGTCGTTGCGGATGGTGGCGCTGGATACGCCCAGATGGTGCCGTTCCACCAGGGCCTTGGAGCCGACAGGTTCGCGGGAATGGACATAGTCCTCCACGATGGCGCGCAGCACCTCAAGCTTCCGTGGTTCGCTCACAGTCCACCTCCTTTTGGCCTTGACCGCGCCGGGCGTTGATCCTGCCCGTAAACGCTGTGGTTAGCACTCGACATGCCTAAGTGCTAACAAGTCTAATATGAGTCGCCGCGTTGTTAGCATTGGTACCGCTCCGGGCGAAATTCCGGGCGCCTGTCCCCCGGCGGTATGCCCGCGGCCGGAGCGGCTCCCTCCTAGTGCAGAGCGGTGAACGAAATGCAGTACCAGACCTGGGGCCCGCAGGAGATCGCAGCGCCCGCCAAGAACAGCCTGCCTGAGGTTCCTGTGGAGCGCGGCATGGTGCTCGAGGACGTCCAGTCCGGCTGGGTGGGTGCGGTGACCCGGGTGGAGAAGTCCGGCGGCATGCACGTGGTGGCGCTTGAGGACCGCCGCGGAAAGTCCCGGTCCTTCAAGCTGGGTTTCGGATTCCTTTTGGAAGGTCAGCCGGTACGCCTGATGCCGCCGGCGCCCAAAGCGAAGCCCGCAGGGCCGGGCACGACCGGCCGGACGGCGTCGGGTTCGGTGCGGGTGGAAGGGCAGCGCGCACAGGTGGCCAAGGCCAGCCGGATCTGGGTCGAAGGCAAGCATGACGCCGAACTCGTGGAAAAAGTCTGGGGCGACGATCTCCGGGTGGAGGGCATCGTCGTCGAACCCCTGCACGGCATCGATGACCTGGCGGCGGCCGTTGCCTCGTTCCGCCCCGGACCCGGCCGCCGGCTGGGCGTCCTGGTGGACCACCTGGTTCCCGACTCCAAGGAGTCGAGGATCGCCGACGCCGTCATGTCGTCCCCCGGCGCCGCCGGGAACGTGCTGATCGTGGGCCACCCGTACGTCGACGTCTGGCAGGCGATCCGGCCGTCGGTGCTGGGCATTCCGCAGTGGCCGGTGGTGCCGCGCGGCACGGACTGGAAAACCGGCATCCTCGCCGCCTTCGGCTGGCCGCACGCGACCAAGGAGGACATCGGCCTCGGCTGGCAGAAACTCCTGGGCGCCGTGCGCACCTACGCTGACCTTGAGCCGGCCCTGCTGGGCCGGGTGGAAGAGGTCATCGATTTCCTAACAGTTCCATAGCTACTGCCCCGCGATTGGGCGTTGAGCCCGCGATTGCCCTGACGGCCCGGTATCCTTGGTAGGGCGTCACCGCACTGCGGCCCGGGCGCCGTATCAAAGCACTATCGCACCAACGCAAGCTAAAGGAAGACACCGTGGCAGAAGACGCTCGCGACCGCAGGGACACACAGTCCGGCCAGGACCTGCCCCAGTACCATGGCGTTCCGGCCAACGCGCTTCCGCTGACCGCCGGCGAGGACCGGCAGTGGGCCACGCTGGCTCACTTCGGCGGCATCCTCGGCTGTGTTCCGGCCCTGCTGATCTACCTCATCTTCCGCGACCGCGGCCCGTTCACCGCGCAGGAGTCCAAAGAGGCCCTCAACTTCACCCTGCCGCCGACGATTGCGGCCTTCGTGGCCAACCTGCTGGTGCTGCTTCCCGTCGTCGGCAATCTGTTCGCCGTCGTGGCCACGCTCATCTGGATTGCGCTGACCTGCTTCGCGGTGTCCGCGGGCGTCCACGTCAACAAGGGCCAGCCGCACCGGTACCAGTACAACCTCCGCTGGATCAAGTAGCCTGCAGCTCTTGTTTCGGCCGTTAGTCCGGCAGGATCCGGCGGACCACGGCGTCAGCCAGCAGGCGGCCCTTCAGCGTGAGCACCAGGCGTCCCCTGAAGGCCTCCTCGGGCACCACGAGGCCGTCGGCGATCAGCCCGGCCACGGCCTTCCTTCCTGATGGCGCAAGGGCATCGGTTTCGAGGCCTGAGGAAAGCCGGGCCTCCAGCATGACCTTTTCGACGACCCGGGTCCCGGCGTCGAGCGTCTCGCGTCCTGCCGCCGGCGAGACGCCTGAGCCGAGCCGGCCGGCATAGGCGGTGGGGTGCTTCACGTTCCACCAGCGCACCCCGCCCACATGCGAGTGGGCACCGGGTCCGATGCCCCACCAGTCGTCGCCGCGCCAGTAGGCGAGGTTGTGACGGCACGCCTGCTCGGGCATCGCGGACCAGTTGCTGACCTCGTACCAGTTCAGGCCGGCGTCGGAGATCATCTTGTCGGCGAGTTCGTATTTGTCGGCGTGGTCGTCGTCGTCGATTCCCGGAACTTCGCCACGGCGGATCTGGGCGGCGAGCTTGGTTCCGTCCTCAATGATCAACGCGTAGGCGCTGATGTGGTCCGGTTTGTAGGACAGGGCCGTCTCGAGCGAAAAGCGCCAGTCCTCCAATGATTCGCCCGGCGTGCCGTAGATGAGGTCCAGGCTGACGGCGAGTCCGGCGTCGCGGGCCCACTGCACCACGAGCGGGACACGGCTCGGCGTGTGGGTGCGGTCGAGCACCTTAAGAACGTGGGGCACCGCGGACTGCATGCCGAAGGAAACCCGCGTGAAGCCGGCGTCGGCGAGCAGCTGCAGGGACTCCGGCGTGACGGAATCGGGGTTGGCCTCCGTGGTCACCTCGGCACCGGGTTCGATCCCCCACGTGTCTATGCCGGCACGGAGGATTCGCGCCAGGTCCCCGGCAGGCAGGAGCGTCGGCGTCCCGCCGCCGAAGAACACGGTGCTCAGCCTGCGGGCAGGCAGGCCGGAGTCCCGAAGTACCCGCGCGGCTAAGTCCACTTCGGAGATGGCCGTGGAGGCGTACGCGTCCTGGGACGCGCCGCCTCCGAGCTCGGTTGCGGTGTAGGTGTTGAAGTCGCAGTAACCGCAGCGCACGGCACAAAACGGGATGTGCACATAGAGCCCGAAGGCCCGGTCCGCTGCACCGGCGGCCGCCTGCTGGGGCAGCAGGCCGTCTGCCGGCGCGGGGTCACCCAGGGGAAGAACGCTAGGCATGCGTGCGGCCTGCGGAGGTTCCGGCCACGATCATCACTACTTCTTGGCCTTGTCCTTGGATTCGTCGGTGGTCAGGGCTGCGATGAAGGCCTCCTGCGGCACCTCCACGCGCCCCACCATCTTCATGCGTTTCTTGCCTTCCTTCTGCTTTTCCAGCAGTTTGCGCTTACGGGAGATGTCACCGCCGTAGCACTTGGCCAGAACGTCCTTGCGGATGGCGCGGATGGACTCGCGGGCGATGATCCGGGACCCGATGGCGGCCTGGATGGGCACCTCGAACTGCTGGCGCGGGATGAGTTCGCGGAGCTTGCCGGTCATCATGACGCCGTAGGCGTAGGCCTTGTCCTTGTGGGTGATGGCGCTGAAGGCGTCCACCTGTTCGCCCTGGAGCAGGATGTCCACCTTGACCAGGTCGGCGACTTGTTCGCCGTCGGCCTTCCAGTCCAGCGAGGCGTAGCCGCGCGTCTTGGACTTGAGCAGGTCGAAAAAGTCGAAGACGATTTCGGCCAGCGGCATCCAGTACCGCAGCTCAACCCGGTCCTCGGACAGGTAGTCCATGCCGCGCATGACACCGCGGCGGCCCTGGCAGAGCTCCATAATGGCACCGACGAACTCGTTGGGTGCCAGGATTGTCGCGGCCACCATGGGTTCGCGGACCTCATTGATCTTCCCGGAGGGGAACTCGCTGGGGTTGGTCACGGTGACCACGTTCTTGTCCTCGAGCGTGACCTCGTATACGACGTTCGGCGCTGTGGAGATCAGATCCAGGTTGAATTCGCGTTCGAGGCGCTCACGGACGATCTCCAGGTGCAGCAGGCCGAGGAAGCCCACGCGGAAGCCGAAGCCGAGTGCGGCGGAGGTTTCCGGTTCGTAGATCAGGGCGGCATCGTTCAGTTTGAGCTTGTCCAGCGCGTCGCGGAGCACCGGGTAGTCGGTGCCGTCCAGCGGGTAGAGGCCCGAGAACACCATCGGCTTGGGATCCGCATAGCCGCTCAGCGATTCCGCCGCTGGCTTGGCGAGGTTGGTGACGGTGTCGCCCACCTTCGACTGGCGGACATCCTTCACGCCGGTGATGAGATATCCCACCTCACCGACGCCCAGGCCCTTGGACGGTATGGGCTCCGGGGAGCTGACGCCGATTTCCAGCAGTTCGTGGCTGGCCTTGGTGGACATCATCTGGATGCGCTCACGCGGGTGCAGCATGCCGTCAACCACGCGGACATAGGTGACCACGCCGCGGTACGTGTCGTAGACGGAGTCGAAGATCATGGCCCGGGCAGGTGCATCCGGGTCGCCGACGGGTGCGGGCAGGTCGCGCACGATCTTGTCCAGCAGTGCCTCGACACCGACGCCGGTCTTCCCGGAGACCAGCAGCACATCTTCGGGATCGCCGCCGATCAGGCTGGCCAGTTCGGCGGCGTACTTCTCCGGCTGGGCGGCCGGCAGGTCGATCTTGTTCAGGACCGGGATGATGGTGAGATCGTTTTCCATCGCCAGATACAGGTTGGCCAGCGTCTGGGCCTCGATGCCCTGCGCGGCGTCCACCAAGAGAACAGCGCCTTCGCAGGCTGCGAGCGACCGGGACACCTCGTAGGTGAAGTCCACGTGGCCCGGCGTGTCGATCATGTTCAGGGCGTAGCTCATGCCATCGAGCTCCCAGGGCATGCGGACAGCCTGGGACTTGATGGTGATGCCGCGCTCCCGCTCGATATCCATGCGGTCCAGATACTGGGCTTTCATGTCGCGGGACTGCACGACGCCGGTGAACTGCAGCATGCGGTCGGCCAGGGTGGACTTACCGTGGTCAATGTGCGCGATGATGCAGAAATTCCGAATAATGGCCGGATCTGTCGCGGCGGGCACCGGGGCGGTGCGGGCCATGGGAGACACGCAGGGTCCTTACTGTTGGCATTTCAGCGGCGTTGTTCAGGCTGAACTCTGGCCATCCTGCTGCCTGCCGCAATATCTGAACCTCTAGTCTCCCACGTCCAGGGCGCTGGCAGTACATTTTGCGCGGCCAGCACGGCCGGATGTCCAGCCGCCGCGAAACCCGCGCCGGTATGGTGGCCCGCATGGCTTTGAACTTCTCCTCAATAGGCAGCGCCGTCCGTGCATCGCTCCGTTTCCTCGGCGTGTTGAAGCGCCCGGCGGTCCGCACTCCGGCACCCAGACGTCCGTCTGGGGCCACCCGCCGTCCTGCTGCCGCCCCGGGCAGATCCGGAAACGCAGCGCGGCTCCCGGCCGGAGTCACGGGGACATACCCGGGCGACTTCACCGGCACGGCGACCCTGCGCTACTTCCCCTCGCCCGACGGGCGCCCGGACCCCGGCGAGATCGTATGGACCTGGGTTCCCTTCGAAGAGGACCACTCGCGCGGCAAGGACCGGCCGGTCCTGCTGGTTGGCAGCCACGGGCGGTATCTGCTGGGCCTGATGCTGACCAGCAAGGACCACGACGGCCACCCGCAGGCCCGCCTCGATTACGTTGATATCGGCACTGGCCCGTGGGACAAGCAGGGCCGCCCCAGCGAGGCCAAACTGGACCGCGTCCTGCAGATCCACCCGGCCGACATCCGGCGCGAGGGCTCGGTGCTGGACCGGAAGAAGTTTAGGCTGGTGGCGGACGAGTTGCGGCGGTTGCACGGCTGGAAATGACGCCGGCGCGCCGTCCGCGCCCGGAATGGCCACAAATGGCCCCGACCTGCTAATATGTATAGCTGTGTGTCCGTGCAGGTCGACGGTCACTGATGGCTGGCCGCCATAGGTATCCCCACGCCGCTCAGTCAAGGCCAGCTTGAAAGCCCTCTAGACCATTTCCGCATTACAAAGAGAGTTCACACGTGGCAAATATCAAGTCCCAGAAGAAGCGCATCCTCACCAACGAAAAGGCTCGCCTGCGCAACAACGCAGTCAAGTCCGAGCTAAAGACGGCCATCCGCGCCGTCAACACCGCCGTTGAGTCCTCCGACAAGGACGCTGCTACTACTGCGCTCGTTTCTGCCAGCCGTAAGCTGGACAAGGCTGTCAGCAAGGGTGTTCTGCACAAGAACAACGCTGCAAACCGCAAGTCGGCGATCTCCAAAAAGGTCAACGCACTCTAAGGTTTTCCAGTTCATCTGAACTGATGCTTGTGGCCGGCACCGATGGTGCCGGCCACTTCTCTTTTAACTTCCGACGGCGGGACTTCCGAACGGGGGTCACGCCCCCCCCTCTGCGTCAGCCAGCCGCCGCCCGCTTCCGGATCGACGGGCTAGCGCCCGCGTGCAGCGGCTGCTATCACCGTCACGGCGTGTTCCACGGCGTAGACAGGATCACGCGACAGTCCTTTGACCTGCGCGTCGGCTTCGGCCGTGACCTGGATGGACCGAGCCAGGCCCTCCGGCGTCCACCTCCGGACGTCCCGCTGCGCCTGTTCCACCAGCCACGGCTGCATGCCCAGCTGCCTGGCGATCTGCGCCGCCGAGCCCTTGGCCCCGGCCACCTTGGCGACCGTCCGCAGCTTCGCCGCCAACGCCGCCACGAGCGGCACCGGATCGGCGCCGGTGGCCAGCGCATGCCGGAGTGTGGACAGGGCCACAGGACCATTGCCGGCCATCGCGGCGTCGGCCACCTTGAAGGCCGTTGCCTCGACCCTGCCGCCGTAGTAGCGGTCCACCATGTCGGCATCAACGGCAGTGGAGGCGTCGGCAACGAGCTGGCTGCAGGCCGCCGCCAGCTCGGACAGGTTGGCGCCGACCGCGTTGACCAAGGACTGGACTGCCTCCGGAGTGATCCGCCGCCCGGCGGCCTTGAACTCCGCCGTGACAAAGGCGGTCTTTTCCGCATCTTTTTTTAGCGGCTGGCAGTCGACAGTCGGCCATCCGCCGGCCTTCACAGCATCGAGGAGCTTCTTGCCGCGGGTTCCGCCACCATGGCGGAGCACGAGGACGGCATCCTGTTCCACGTGCTTGAGGTAGGTCAGTGCGTCCGCCAGGAAGGCGTCGTTCATCGATTCGAGGCCGTCCACCTCGATCAGCTTGCTCTCACCGAACAGTGACGGACTGACATTCATGGCCAGCGCCCCGGCCTCGTACGAGCCGGCAGTCAGCCTGCTGACTTCCACATCCGGTGCGGCCGCACGTACTTGTGTCCGGACACGGTCCATCGCCCGGATGCCGAGGTACTCCTCTGGACCTGTGATCAGGACGACCGCCGCAGGGGCTACGTCCCGCCACGATGCCGAATTGGCTGCCGGCGTCTTCGGTCGTTGCTGGGCAGCGGCCACTGGTGATTCCTCCCGGAGTTCAGATTGCAGACTCTAAGTCTCCCATGATCGCCGGGGCCGGCGCGGCGGAACGTGGCCTCCGGCAGCCGGTCAAGTAACCGCACGGTGCCGGCGTGAGCGGCGAGGACCAGTTTGATGGTCCGGGCGGGATGGGCAGCCATCCACACGGCGAGCAATGTCACAACGGAGAACAGCAGCATGGTCAGCAACCCGAACACCCCCTCCGGCCAGGGCGGCGCGGCACCGGGAAGACCGGCGGTGAACCGGGCGATGGCTGCCACACCCCCGGCAAAGAAGCCGGCAACGCCGATCAGGACGGTTGCCGGCCACGGCGCGATGGGCAGGATGGCCACGGCAGCCGTACCCAGGACGGTAACCGGCGCTACGAGCGAGGCGGCAAGCACGTTGGCCAGCAGTGAGTAGGTGGAGAACTGTGGCTGCAGCACCACTATGACGGGGCCGCACAGCACCTGGGCTGAAAGCGGCACGGCTACAGCTGCAGCCGCCCAGCGCGGCACCCTCGCCGGAATCCAGCCCATGACGCTGCGGCCCAGCACAATAATTCCCAGCGTGGCCAGGACGGACAGCAGGAACCCAAAGCTGACGCCCAGCTCCGGCTCCACGAGCAGCAGGGCAATCACCGCCAGGCAAAGGAAACTCAGTCCGCGGCCGGCCCGGCCGCCTGCCAAGGCCGCCACAGCAATCGCACCCATGAGCGACGACCGGAGCACGCTCGCATCCGGCCCAACCATGAGGACGAACAGGCCGAGGCCTGCGAGGGCGACGGCCGCCCCCGGAATCCTGGCCAGGCGCAGCGAACGTGCCGCCAACAGCAGTGCGCCGAGTATCAGGCTGCAGTTGGCGCCAGACATCGTTCAAAAGGGGGGTGAGTCACTCCTAAGCACGAATGGGCGTGCGCACATAGGCAGCCTGGCGGCAGTTGCATAACCCTGCGTGCAAGGGGCACGCACCCGTCTGCTGCCCGAGCCTGGATACTGGCACGCCCAACCGGGGCGAGACGCTTGTTGACGAAGAGCCGGATGTCGCACGGCGCCTTTGACACTGACCGTTTGAGGCCCATCTCCAGACGGTGAATGGGCCTGGTCCAATGAATGGCTGCGAGAGGCGAAGGACCGACATGCCAAGTCAGATCCATGTGCTTCCAAAGCGGGGCCGGCTTACGGACGGTCGGCTCGGCTACCGACATCACAGAATGACTGGCAGGATCGTGATCTGGTTCTTTCAATTGACACCTCTCGTGCGCTCCGCTCCCCCGACCAAGTACGGTCGCTCATTCAAGCTGTCTTCGAGGCAGCGCCCGAGGACGAGAGTCGATCCATCGAATGGAAGTCGGCATACACCGACCTCACCAGCACAGAAGCCTCGTTCGCCATTAGTCGCGCGATTCTCGGGTTGGCAAATCGTCCCGTCGCCGTCGCGCCCGCCTCATTCGAGGGCGTCGGTTACGTCTTAGTCGGAGTCGGACCAGGGTCGCTTGAAGGACAACAAGTCCCCGACAGTGCAGAGCTCGTAAACGCCATTCATCGTTACACGGGGCACGGGTGGCCTTATTGGGACGCTCGAACTTTGACGTTCAACGATGTGACAGTGCTCGTAGTAACGGTGGAGCCCCCGCGCGATGGTGACCGCATCGCCTTGTTGCAGAAGTCCTTTCAGGCGGCGAAGGGGCCCATGGTTTCAGAAGGGACGATATTTGTGCGGCGGCCAGGAGCCACCGAGCGTGCGTCTCGTGCCGAATTGGAAATGTAGCAGTCGGTTGCTCAGCGGCTCCGAGGCAGAGGGCGCCGCGTTGCGTGAGGCCACAAGGAAGAGCGAGCTGCGAGACATTGTCACAGACCTCGTGCAAGCGGGGAACCGCTGGGCAGACACTATGCAGATCCTGGTCATGTCGAGCACTGGCCACGAGTGGAAGCAACGCGATTGGATCGAATGGGTGGACACCGACAGCGGCAGAGAGATGACTCAGACCACATCCCGTCTTACCTCTACGAGGATCTCGCTCCGTTCGTCGTCCCTCCTGCCAGCAGCAAGAGCCACTACTACGATCGAGCGCCACTGCGGGTTCAGTGGAAACGTGCAGCGGCGGCTCTTCGGCAGGCGAAAGCCCTGGACGTCATCGGCTATTCCTTCCCTCCCAGTGACGCCGGGACCCGCACGTTCCTCGCGACAACAACTAGTGGCTCCGTTCCTGTGACACTAGTGGATCCTTCGCAGGAGGCCCCCATCCGGCTCTGCGCACGTTTCCGAACCGGGGCGAGGTTTCATGGTTCAAGTCTGTCGAGGAGTTCGTCGGGAGCACCTGCGGAGACCTGGTCATTGCTTGGTCCGAGAACGTAGGAGAACACCCTAGTCTCCACATCGAGGTAAATGGGATGCGGTCTATAGGGCCGTACCACGGGGATTCAGATTGTTCCGTTTCGAGACCGGCTGCGCAGAGATTATCCCGACGCCGGGGAGCCGATTGAAGCGACTCTTCCCAACGGCACCCAGACATGGCGGCTGTTCAGCCCGCGAAAAGCCTGACGCGTCAATCAAGCGACCGCGCGGCCGTTCCCACCGCCAGAATGCAGACATCAGGTCCTTTGGTGAGACGGCACCGACCCTGCACTGATGGCCATCGCCTGACGTTGAACTCATCCTCGCTACGCACAGAGTTGGATGCCCGTCCTAGTCGCTCCCGTACTCCTGCTCCCCCTCGTCAGTTACGAAATCCTCGTCTTCCACTTCGAAGGCGAGATCCATTCCCGCGGCCTCAAGCAGTTCATAGGTGTCCAATACGAGTTGGCAGTTGTCACATGAGAAGTGGTCGGCAAGAACGTCTCCGAATCCGCGACCATGAAACTCGTAATCCTCCTCGCCGACACGGACCCAACCGGGACCTTCGACCCGAATGTTATCTACCTGTTCGCCCTCCAAGGCTCCGGATTCACCGCAGGCTGGACACGTAGACACTTCGCCGTACTTCATCCGCTTTCAGTTGCTCGGCGGTCTTCCACAAACGGAGCCGATTTGCGGGAATACTTCCGTTTCGTCGTTGTTCGAAGCACGCAGTGGCACGACTCATGAGTGATTGAACCCGATCCTCTGCGTTCCTCAATGGCCGGGTTGGAGTTCGTGTTCCCGCCACGGTTCGGTCTTGCTCGATTTGCCTCAGATGCCCGTTTGGCGCTCGTAAAATTTTAGCTGCTGATGCTGCTAACAGGTCACGAGCACGCGTCAATATTGCCCGAGTCGTTCTCCGAGCGGGAACAGCAGGGGATCATGTCCCTATGAATAGGCGCGTGACCTGTGGTGTTGCGACAGTGGCCGCATTATTGAGCGGATGCGCTTCTCCAGCCCCGCCTGCTGCCGAGCCTACAACGACTGCTGTGCAAACTCCCTTGCCGGGAGAACTGACCGGCAGTGGGGCGGTTCTTCAGAAAGGCGACGGCCCGCCGGTGTTTTGCCTGGGTGCCATGACTGCTTCCTATCCCCCACAAACGTGCGGTGGTCCTGTACTCAGGAACTGGGACTGGTCGGCGGTGACCGGATACGAAAGGGCAGCTGGCGTCACTTGGGGAAGCTACACGGTGAGGGGAACCTGGGACAACGGCGAATTCGTCCGAACCCGGGAACCGGTTCCAGTCTCGCCCACGGAGACAGGTATCCCCGACGCTGCAAAGCCCGTCATGGGGAAGCCGGGAAAGGGGAACAAAGCACGGCTCCTGCAGATTCAGCACGATCTTCAATCTGCAGGCGGCCAGCCCATCCTCATATCGGGCATCCAGAATGGATACCTCGTCATATTGGTTGCGTACGACAACGGCAATATCCAGCGGGAACTGGACAACAAATACGGCGCTGACATCATTCTGGTGCGATCGGCACTAATGCCATATAGGTAGCCGGTACAGCATTCGAACTTCCTGCAGAAGAGGCCGTCACGTAGACGTTCGCCTCCTGGTAATCCGATTAGGGCGAAATGGGCTGCGCTTAGGATGACCACATAGCATCCCCGAAGATCCCGACGAACCTCTGCAGAAACTGCCAGTGGGAATGCCGCGAAGATACGCAGAATATAAACCAGTCACTTCGGATGCCGTCGTTCCCCCGCCAACCTACGTCGGCGGATACGACGAACTCCTCAGCTATTTCCAGGAGCAAGGTCAAACACTGCCACGCAAAGCAGAAAGCCTCGCCAATCTTAACCAAGCCATCAATGATAGCTTGCCCGCCCTATCGGGATGTTCTACGGCGATCTCCTCACGCACACTGTTCCTGGCGCCCACTGGGAAGTCGTCGCGGAAGGATACCCTCGGGTTCGTGTCACCAGGAAAACTGCCGTCGACGTCGTCAGAGTCGCGCTACGGCGCGTGGCTACTCCGGAGCCCACCCTCGAACAAAACTATGCCCACGTCCTCGAACTCGTCAGGCAAGAACCGTAGAGGGTTCCCCTATTTCATGCAGCACGGTCCTTCGAGCTGAGCAGGAAGCTGCCTTTTCAGAGTGCGTTACTGGCGGTAGTTATCCAACAGGAACTTGTCGATCAGGTATTGAATGTCCGTGAGGGCCAGAACCAGGCCCAGAAAGACTAGCAACTCGACCCCCGTGTGTCCCCAGACAAGGAGGATAACGAAAAGGGACACCACCAGGAAGGCCACGAACCGGAGAGTGGCGCCTTTTGATTCTTCTGATGGGCGTTGCATGCGAGAGCCCTTCTGCGAACGTGCTCTTTCCCAATTTTATCCGCGTGTCGTGAGCGGTGTCTGCTTGGTCAACAACAAAATCGATCTGAAGCCTCATCCAGCCGGCGGAACCGTCGGGTTGAAGGTTCGTCTCTGGGCGTTTGAATCCCCGTCCATGAGCCTCGGAGCAGGAGACGGACGGTAGTTCGCGGCGGATTCGCCAGGCCCTAAAGTGCCCGCCCCCGCCGGTCCCACTCAGCTCTGCGGGTTTCTTCTTCGTCCCAGAACGGCCTGTCATTCCGGCGAACATAGAGCAGAAATGCGAGCCCGCCCAAAGCGACAAGAATCGTGGCGAGCCAAAGATAGCTGGCCAATTCCCACGGTATCCCTGCCACCCAAAAGAGGATCAGCACTACCAGCTGAAACAGAGCGGTCGCCGTCCAAACGACGAATAGGAAGCGAAAGCCGCCGCGGGTCATCCTGGGCTGCAACCTCCTGGGCCACTTAGCCTCGTTCATGAGCTGAGGCTACAGTCCGTGACGATGCCTGGGAACCTGGCCTGGTTGCCAGCCTCCCCATTGCCTATGTCCTTGATTTTTGACGCTCGCACCGCGAAGGGTTCGACTCCTGAGAATCCGACCAGGATTGGATTCGTTCGTGCGATTCACGGGACGGCGCCGTGCACAACGATGAGATACTTTCGACATGGACGTATTTATGGTTTGGCATGTCCGTCATGCCAAATTTTTGGACGGATCCCCAACAGAACATTTCGGCGAGGACGGGGAACTGAGCTGGGACGAACAATCCGGTGACGATCCGAAGATCCTGGGGATCTACGCAACAAAAGCCGAAGCCGAAGGCCGAATTGAAAGAGCACGGCAGCAGCCAGGCTTCAAAGATGAACCTGATTGCTTCATGATTGACACCTTTGCGCTGGGCGAGGACCAATGGACCGACGGATTCGTAACTATTCCTTATGAATAACGAGGCCCCTTGCCTCGTGCGAGAATCGGCGCATGGATGGGGATGAGTGGCAGATACGGCAAGAATTGATGATCCTCGCTGCCCTGGTACAGGCGATGGATCGGCGTGACGAGGTCTTCCAGATAATTGAGGATTCAGCGGACGGAAACGAGGCAATCCGTCGGGTGGGTCAGCTGTTGGGTGTGGGAGAGTTGGGCAGCCGGGCAGTCCTCGACCTGCAGGCCAGAAGATTCGCCCGAGACCAGCGTCAGGCCCTCGCTTCCCGTGCAGAAGAACTTAGAGCAATGTTGCCTGATGGCCACTGAGGACCTGGTGTTCTTCGTCCGATCATGGCTTCAATGATCTACCCGATGGTGCTGCGGCATGGTGATCCGACCTCTCCGGCTTCCGCTTTGGAGCAGACCAAGGAAACTTGTCCGGTTGAGGTTCCTGAAGGAAAAAGGACTAGACCTGACGACGTGTGCCGTGCGGGGTTCCCCCGGAGGCGCAAAGGACCGGGTGATCAACGGTTAGCGCGGTGACTTTCGGCAGGGGCTACAGAGACATCCGTATACGGTTCTGACCAGCATGAGAGGCTGAGACGTCTTCTCACTGATGCTGAGCGGGTAATAGGCTTTGCCCATCTCAGACGGCAGAACTGCTCGCCCGCCGTACAGTTCGAGTTCGTTCTGAAAGCCTAGATTGTTGAAAAACGCATCATCGGAAGAGGTCCATGGACAGTGACTTGAAGTCTTTTACCATCGCCTTACCCGAGATGCGGAAATACAAGGTGCTGGACATCGCGTGGCGGTTACTCTTCTTAGTCTTGTGGATCGTGTGGGGCGTCATTTTTTTTGGAAATGCAGAAGGCCCGCGTGAGATCAACTTGGCCGTTATGGGTGTAGCCGTTGTCGTTACAGGTGGTTTCGTCTTATATGCATCTCGTCAGCAGAAAGCGCTTCGGCCTCTCATCAATCGCAGATTCGCAGAGGAGTTCAGGGCCCAAACTGGGCACGAATACCCCTTGGACGTCGACATACTGGTCGTCAAGCAATCTATCGCCGTACGAAAAGATGACGGTTCTGTTCTCCTCTGGAGCGTGAACCGATCAACGGGTGCTATCGAAGTCACGCCCATGACCGTAAACGGTTCCCAATGGCGTCAGTTCCAGCTTTTGCGCTTTCCGATGAGGTAGCCACAAAACATTAGAACGACGCCACCAAGCACAACGAGGTACGCCCAGATGTTGTTTGATGCGGACTGGAGGACCAGCATGGTTCCGATGAGGGCGTTCACTGCACCCACACAGAGTAGGGCTATTCCAAGCCATCTAGGCGTCATGCCGCCACCCTAGAGTTTCCTGATGGAAATTGCCAGACAAATGGGGTTGCTGTTGGCTCGCGGTTCCCGATGCTGGCCGTCCAGTCAGGGTTCCTCGGCTGGATCCCTAAGCAGGTCATACCGGTTTCGGCCCGCTCCAGTGGTTTCGACCTAAGCGCCACTCCAAGCCGTCTGACTCGATGACCAGTTTGCGGACAATGCCACGGCCCAGCAGGCTGCGCCGCTCGCTGATACGTCCTCGTCCTTCGAGGTACGCATGCATGACGCGGCAGATCCTTTTCAACTCTCCCTCTTTGTAGGCCTCTATCGCTTCTTCGTCTTCGTCGTCTTCTTCGCCGTCGTCCACCAGAACGCTCGTTTGAACATTCAGTTCAGGAATGAAGGCGTCCATCCACACGTGGCCGGCTCGTATGATCACTGTCCGGCCCTCGTGGTAGCGGCTACTGACCTGGACACTATGCGACCCGCGGGCTTCGTCAGAGTTGACTGGCATAGTGTCGAAGTCTTCGTTAAACACCTCAGTCATGACGCGGCCGAGCATGGCCTTGTTGTCGGTGGTCATGATGAAAGTATCTCAAGATTGGAGTGGGCAGCATTGGCCCGACGTGGCGATACGCTCGGGGTTTCCCGCTTAGATTGGGCTAGTCCATCAGAACCATTCCGGTAGCGGTTCCCAAGGGGCCTCTCGCCACAAGTCAGTCCTGTTACAGGCGTCTGTAGTGCCGTAGGCTCCAGCCATAGTCTTCTCCTCGCTTCGGAGGACCAGGCCGAGCTTTGCATGGACGGGAATGACCTATGGGACTAGGGATAGCTTTCATCGTCGTTGGGATCGTTTGGCTGGTCTTTCGGAAGTGGATCGCCGCTCGGCAATACCAAATCTCGCTGGAAATGCTCCGCAGGGAGCCGGTCCAGGACGGTGAGCGGATCCACGCCTTCGAACGCATAGGAACGATGTTTAGCGCGCTCTTGGTCCTCGCCGGTGCCGCATTGGTCGTTCTACACCTGATTTTTCAACCATGAACCAGAATTTTGAGCCGAGTAACCTGTTCCTGGCAGTTGCAGGGTTGTTTCTACTTCTCAGTGGTATGGGCCTTTATCTACTCCGGAACGTCATGGCCCGAACAGGAGTCAGCATGGTCGGGCTTGCCGGAGAAGTCGAAATTCAAGACACTGGAGCCACAACGAAAAGGCAGCATTATTGCTGCATGCCTCGTGGGCGGAGGAGGCGTCGCGCTGCTGCTGCTCGCTGGCTACGGCATCATCGCACCCTAGCTAACCCTGATCGCACCCTTTAGGGTTGCCCCTTTGGCAAGCGCGCCAATGCCACTGCTGACAGATGCAATACTGATTCGCATGGAAAGCAGGGAGCTACAACAACTGAGCGTGGCGCCTGCCGTGACCGCCTATGACGAGTACCCTCGCGAAGACAAGCACCAGGTCGAGTTTCTCGATTTCTTGGTTGACGGCCAACCACTCCGGGAGTTGCTCAGCGTACCTGCCGAGATGGCGAAGCCGGAGCAGGAGACCACGGCCCTTCGTGACGACTGGCCCCATGCTGCAGTGGACCAACTGGACCGGCTGATGTCCCTCATCCCGGGAGACTTCAGCGACGGACGTGCCTCCCTCCTAATCTGCCCGGTGTGCGGCGATCAGGCCTGCGGGGCGATGACTATGGACCTGACAACGACGCCGGACACGGTCACCTGGCGGCGCTTTGGGTGGCAGGATGGCATAACTGACGAGCCACAGCCCTGGCTCTTTGAGGATCAGACGTTCATGTTCGATCGAACGCAGTACGAGCTGCTCCTAAACAGCCTCAAGGAGCGTTATCAGTCGCTGGCGAGCGAGGTAGTCTCGGCTCCCCGATCCTCAGTCTTCAAACGTCTTTTCCGCCGCCGTGACCGCCGCCAGTAGCGAACATGAGAGAGGCAGCAGAGCTGTGCATAATGAGCCCCGAAGCAGACCAGGAGCCCGTGCCGCTCAGCCTTCCCTCCAAAGATTTTTCGGATACGTGTAACCTTTTGGGCTGTCGCGGACAATACAGGGCATGGGGAACGTTCAATCCGACGAGACGGGGCTCTGGAACCGGAGCATCAATGGCGAGGGTGAGGCTTTCAGGGTGCTGTACTCCCGACACCGCGACAGGGTTTTCCGCCACGCATACCGGCTCTGCGGGGACCGGCATGATGCCGAGGACCTCATGGCCACAGCTTTCCTTGAACTCTGGCGGCGCCGGGCAAAGGTGCGGGTCGTGGAAGGATCGATTCTTCCCTGGCTGCTGGTCACGACCACGAACACCGCACGCAACCGCCGACGCGCAGCCATCCGCTACCGTCGGCTCCTGGACTCCCTCCCACGAACGGACGAAGCAGACCGCACCGCCCAAGACCTGTCGGGGGCGGCCCAGGATGGTCTCGACCAGAATGTCGCCCGGGCCCTCGGCACGCTGAGCGCCCAGGACATGCACCTAGTGAGCCTGGTCGTCTTCGAGGAATACACCATCTCCGCCGCTGCCGCCGTCCTTAACCTGACCCCGGGTGCGGCGAAAACACGGATGCACCGTGCCCGCCAGCGCATGAAGAACGCCCTATCGGATGAACATCCCACCACTGCCTCGGCAACTCCGGTTTTGGAAGGAGAACTGTCATGAACGAGCTGCGCGTCGATGAGCGCTTCAGCAAGGCACTCGAAGCCGAACTCGTCTCCCGGGTCCAAAAATCCGGTCCGGCCCGGAACCGCAGGCACGCATGGCTATGGCTAAGCACCGGAGCGCTGGCCGGTGCCGGCCTCCTTGGTGGCATCGGAGCGGCAACCGCCGGTCTGTTCACACTCCCCGGAGGCGAGAACACAACCCCGCTGGCTTCCCCCTCAACGACGGTCCACACGGGGACTGCCACGGTTGAACTGGGCGAAGCGCCCGAAGGAACCACAGGGATCGCCATGGAACTCACTTGCCTCAGCGCCGGACGCTTTGAGTGGCCCGACGGAGCCGCCAGCCTATGCTCGGCTGCGGACGCGGCAAGCCCCACCGCCGGCTGGTCCGGCTACACCATCAGCCTCACTCCGGGCCAGCACAGCGTGACGATCAAGACAGAACCCGAAAGCCGCTGGAAGCTCACCGCGAGATACGTCAAACAGGCACGAACAGAATGGGGCGTCAACGCCAAAGGCGAGACATACGGTGTCGAAAGCCCCGAAAAAGGGACCCCCGACCTGGTCGCCGTCACCGCATCGAACGGCGCCTCCGGCTACGCCTACGCCAAGGACCGCTACGGCGGCCCCACGCCCACCAGCCCCGAAGACGCCGCCAGGAACTTCAGCACCACACGCCCGCCGCGGGAGATCCCCGTGTACCTCAGCGACGGACAAACCAAAGTCGGTACCTTCCAAGCAACAGGCTCCGGAGGCGGAATTCCTGCCGACCCGTCACACTCCCCGTAGAGGTATCCATAGCGCTCGGCTGATTCGCTTCGATTGAACTAGCCCATCAGAATCATTCCGTTGCCGGCACCTCTGGTGATCGCTGCCAAGTGCAGAAATGAAGGCAAAAGCACACCCAATTTGCTCCTTGGAGCACTCTGTTGACATTGCTTGTAGCAAGTTCTTGCATTGGTGCATGACCAGCAGCGATACCAACGAACGGGCCCTCGGAGCAGTGGGCCAGTTGGCGCTGGCCATCGTGGCCGTTGCTGTCGTTTTGGCTACCACGCGAACCAACGCCATTGTCGAAGTGGCGTTGGTTATGGTTCTTATCTCGGCCATCGTGATCGGTGCCATGGCATGGCGCACGGTTTGGGGCGAAGGAAAGAAAAGACAATACGTTCTGACGCGGGATCGGCGGAAGTTGATAGCCTCTGGCGTGATCGCCTTTGTGGCAGTTGCGGCTGGACTGCTCATGACGATGATGCAACCGGAAAACCCCATACTTGCCCTCGTCTGTGTTGCGGTGGCTGGACAAGTTAACGCCCTATTCACGAGTCGAGCGCCAAGAAGAGTAGCCGCGGTAAACCGGGTCTAAAGAAGAGCCGACATCAGGTACGGCGCTGACGCTGGCGAACCATGAAGAGACCGGAGGGGGTCGCCTTTGTGCGCCTAAATCCCCGGCTATCGCTTTTGCGGCTCGCACCGACCGTGGCCGCGGGTTCCATCCGCCCGACGCCTGCTTCGCGAAGCCGTAGGAATTCGGCGCGTTTGCCCACCCCTCGGTGGATGGACGCGATTCCGGCGTGGCGGGCCCAGCTCACGCAATGCGATCTCGCCAGACCGACTTCCCGGGCGGCCATGCTGACACTGCCCACACGGGCGAGGACGGCGAAGAACTCGTCCTGTTGTTCCTGGGTGGCGGACTGCTTGGCCACCGGATTTCCGGCGGCGCCCGAGGCGAGGAACTGAATCCGCTGGCGCACCAGCTCGGCCGGCAGCGCGAACCCGGGTTTTCTCTTCTCACCGGTCACGGCGGGCATCCTTCCGGGAGAGTTTCGTCGGGCACGTCCGGCCCTCTCCAGAGATGTGTGCGACGGCCACACTGGCCTTCGACGGTCAGCTGGCAGACGCTACTGGGCGATCACGCCGCCTTCGACCAGGATGAGGGCGGTGGCGGTTTCGGGCGCAGTGTCGATGGCTTCCGGACGTGAACGGAGAACATGGCGATGGAGGCCTTCTCCAGGGTCCAGTCCGGCCACATTGAGTGCCAGGCGGCATTATCGATGTTGATCCGCCGCCGGATCTCGTGAACCGCCGCGGAATCCGGACAACTTCGCCGAAGACCTGACGGCTGGCCTGGCAGTTGCCGGCGACGCTCGCGTGGCTGACGACGGGACCGTGACCATTACCGCCAAGAGCAACGGAACACGCTCGTTCACCTTCCGGGAGTGGTTCGGTGTCCAGAATGGCCCGCACCTAGGCCACAAGCTCAGACCCGGGCATGCAGATCAGGCATGTCATTAGCGCTAACTGTCGAAAAGCTTTCGACCACTTCCGGCAAAGAGGCCCGGCTCAAGAGAGGAGTCAATTATGGTCGCCTCTCCCGAGAAGTCCGTTCCCCGTTCGGTGACAGGCCGACGCCGGTTGTCCCAGTCGACGGTTTTCAGTGCTGGGTTGTACACGGGCGGTGTGACGCCCGCTGCTTGAAGTGTGTCCAGCATCCATGCGGGGATCCTATCCGTCGTTCGCGGAAAGGCGACGAGTTCCGATTTCAGCGTTTCAGCATCAGAGAGTCGCTCTTCTGGACCGGACGACTCAAATAGGCCTTTCGTCAGGATTTCCTCGTCGAACACCTCAAGCCGTCCCGGTGCGCCCGGATACAGGTAGACACGGTAGGTCACCCATGTTCCCTCCCCGGGAACATAGCACCGTGCGCGCACCTCCAGAAGCCAACTGTCCATGGCTTCGTCCGAAAATTCCGTGTCGAAGTCAGGGAAGCCCCACTGCCCGTTGCGCAGTACGTCCTCGTATCGACGGGACATGCTCTGTTGGGTGAGAGACGTGCTAACGATGGCCTCCGCCCCATAGGCCGGCCCACCTTCCGAAAACGCCTCCTTCTGCAACCTGATCAGGCCGTCGGATACAAACGCATTGTCAATCGTGGTGCTCTCCCGCATGATGACAGCTCCCTACGACTTCGGCATGTTGTTGAAAGGGATAGTGGTCAACTGTTCTCCTGTGAAGCCATGCCGAAGCCGGAACCTGGCGGGCAGACCAGGTTTGGCGCTCGGAATCGTTGTTCATGGACCAATTTAGACTTACAGGTTGCCCTGCCGCTAAGCGCCTCTTCACCTCAGTGACGATGTCGGGCTCAATCCTGCCAAATCGTACCGAATCGATTTTCTGCCCTACTCCACGGTTCTGCCAGCAGTGCTGCGGAAAGGCATTGGGGACGTGGTAAGGCTTCGACCTGGATGGCCTGATGCGGCTGTAATCGGTAACCCCTTTGACTGTGTCAACTATTTCTGGCCCCGGCAGGACGGTTATATACGGCCCCTCTACGGGGATCTGCGCTCGGTTTGTGAGACTCAGCCCGCCGTGACTTCCTCATGCCTAGAACCCACCAAAGCCTAAAAAGGCGGATAGAGCTAGTGCGGAGAAGAGCCAAGCGAATGCCACGCCAGCAAAGAACAGGCTTCCCCACCATGGGTTCCATTTGAAATACAGCCGAGGTTTCGTGCAAAGGAAAATCAAAGCCAGGAAAGGAGCAAAGAGCACGATCGCAGAGGTAAGCCTGAACGCTTGGAACCCGGCGGCAACTCCCATATCGGCAGATTGCTGGACTTTTATCGCGAACCAAGCAGCCGCTAAGCCGGCAAACAGGATACAAGCCGTTACTGCAACAGACTTTGCCACCACTGCTCTTACCTTCATGGGGCTCCCTCTATACCTCCGCCACGGCCATATAGTAACGCTACCGGTGGGCAACGAATCCAACTAATCAGCGGCCTGCGATCATGCGGGAGTATGTGCCGCATGACGTTACTCGAAAGAGAAGGCTGGGTTCTAGGTAACAACGTCTGTCTGTGGGTCACAAGCCATGCTTACAAAGACGCCCCAGAGAAGAATCTGGTCAAGGCCACACAGGCGAGGATGACGGGCAGAACGAGAACAAGGAGCTTCCATTCAGTCGGACGCAATGGGCGCAATTTCCTACGGTATTTTTTGTGTTCTGCGGTGAATGGTAGTGCGTTGTGATAACCGATGTAGTGCCTTAGCAGCCTGGCTATTCTATACGGGCGGCCGGATGAAGCCGTCTCCGCTGCCACTGGCCAAAGCACGCCCCAAGCGGCCAAGCCAGCCGGGCCCGACGAGACGAGCTCTTGGCCACCTTGATAAGCATAAAATCCAGCAAACAGGATGATCGGGTGGAGAACCAATACCCAGGGAAGGCCCTTCAAAGTGTGGAGCCGCTGAGAATTACCGGATGAAAATCCCGGGTGCTCGGAGCGTGCATGCAAAAGCAGCCCCACCACCGCAACGAGGGCGATGGCGAGGCCGAGGTAAGTGCTTGAGTGCACGGAGGCTCCTTACGAGTGACAAACTGCTGCCGCCGAGAGTCAGGCTCGCAATGTCAGTACAAGGAGCGATCTAGCAGCAGCATCCAAACTCTCATCTTGCTACGACGAACCCGCCAATTCGAATTTCCCGCGGCCCGGAGTCCGGACTTTGTGGGGAGGCACTATGCACCGGAAGGGGTTCGGCTCATGAGGCTTAACCGGTAGCTTCCCGGTGTCAGCGTAGACTGCCGGAAACCGAGCCGGGTGTTGGCACCTCGGCATCCATCACTTCCGGCAAGCGAAAGAGACTTCATGATTTTGCCAACGGCCATCCGGCGGCTTGTTGCCCGCAGGAAGTGCATTGGGGAGCTCCGACGACTAGCAGTGACTTTGGATTCCATGTACACGGGAACTGCCTTCGACATGGAAACCCCCGACGGCTACCTATCCGATGAGATCGGCGGCGAACAGCTCTTGGACGACATGTACATGATCCAGGAGGAGCTTGTGGGCGGGCTGTCCTTCTGGCCCAACATCAACGTTCAGGGGCTGCTCCAGCAGATTGTGGCAAAGGCGCAGACAATCCGGGATGGCCTCCCTGCCGAATATCCGATGACGAAGCAGAGGTTTGGTGCCCTCGTCACTGAAATGAGAGAAGCGGAACCGCGTTGTTCTGACTTGTACAACTTCGGGTTCAACAAGCTCTCATGAAGATTGGAAGGCCCGGTTTTGCCTCCGCAGTCCGGCCCGTACGTCGACGATCACGTCACGGGTCAGCAGTTGACCCGATAAGGGTTCCGGAAGACAGACTGGTCCCCTCGGCGTTGAGCAGCATCTTGATTTGCTTGCGCAAGGGAAGCACAGGCTCGACGCGTTGCTCGCACGGGCTAGGATCGCGATATGGGGTCTGCGAAGGAGTTGTTCGAAGGAAAGCCCACCGGATTGCCGGCACCGATGACGCGGGGCACGGCCGTCTACCGGGAGGAGTCGGACCCTGTCCCGGAGGTCAGGCATGTTGCAGGCTACGACCAGTTCGTTGAGTTCTGTGTTGGCCGGAGAGTGCAGGCCAAGGAGCTGGCTGCCGATGCCGGTCGTCTCCTTTGGTTCCTGCGCGCCAACGGCTCTGAGATTGCGAACGACAGTGATCTCAAGGCCGCGGCGGCGGTCTTCGCCGGTAACACTCTCGCTCGTCTAAGGCCGGACGCGGTGTGGACCACTTACGAAGGCGGTTCCCCTACCGTGGGAAACGGGGAGATGCAGTTCGAGGTCGATCGCTTGCTGGATGTCCTGCGCAGCGCGGACGACACAGCAGTCCAGGGACTCGTTGCCGTGGTGACGGATTGGGCCCAGGAAGAACCGGACGATCCCCCGGCGATGCACCCCCTTCCGGTCGCTCAGCCAGCAGGGGTAATTCCCTACGTCCGGCCGTCCCTGCCGGAGGCCACTTACTATTCCGAAGACGGTGCCCCCATCCCCTACGGGCGTCGCTGGGACGATGGCGGCCCCGACTCGGAGTCGTATAGCGTGGACAGCCACCCCGAACGCTTTGCGGGACTACATCTCGTTGCCCGTGCCCTCATCGCACACCTGACTGCCGTGTACGACGTGGAGGTCCACGAGGATGCGACCCGTGCCGCAGATCTGTTAATGGAGGCTCGCGATGTGCTCGCGGCGGTGAAGGTCACGCCCCGCAGTTCTGGGGCGGCGCCCCTGACCATTGTGGTGACTGGATACCCGGGCGTTATGGTGCACGCCGGGGTGCTGCACGACTTCTCCTTTCCTGTGTGTGGCTGCGATGCATGCGACGAAACTGTGCAGACAACAGCGGACCGGCTGGAGATGCTGGTGCTCTCCGTGGCGGCAGGAGGATATGCCGAGCGCTACCCCATAGGCAGCCGGCGGTGGAGCGAATATGCACTGACAGCGTTCGACGGGTCCGGCTCCGAAAGCGGAAAAAGCGAACCTGTCCCCGCACCCGCCGATCGACTCCGCAAAGCCGAGGTACGGCTACGTAGCTTTACGGGAGGGTGGAATCCCTGGCCACTGCGCCAACGCTGAATCCAGGCTCCGCTCATGCAGTTGGATCTGCAAGTCACGACGAGAGGAATTAGGCCAACCCTGTCCCGCTCAACGTTCCTTCGGCGATCCTCTACAGGGCGCGCGGCAGCGACCTCCCCGCGAGCCCGTAACCCGCACACCCTGTGGGACATCCGCTATCGGTGCAGGATCGTCGACCCCGGGACTAGGGTTTTCCCATGAACGTTGAGGGACTCGGAAATGTGCGCCTGCTGTTCTTGCGCGACCAAGTGGGGTTGATACCCAGCGAGAAATATCCGGATGTAGCGGCAGATTTGCTGGTTGAAGGCTACGACTCTCCCTCGCTTCGCGAACTGGCTGGACACACACGAAATGATCCACGCGCAGCTGGCGATTTATGGGTCCAGGTTCGGGAGGAGTTGGGCCGGCCCTATGAAAACGATGGCGACGCCCGCCGCGCCTTGGTCGGGCACTGGCTCCAACAAATCGTTGACGGCGTCCTCGAACCACACATGGGGACAAATCTCATTCTGGGCCACGCTTGGCACGAACTGGATCAGCCCGCGGAGTTGAACTATTTGGTTGTCCTCAGGGATGACTGGGACGACACGCCGCAACGCCGCGAGGATATTTGCAACAAGATTGTGGACGCTGCTCAAGAAGTATTGACTTATTGGTAACTCTACGGGGACCGGGAACCTTTTCCGGTTCTGCGGACACTACGAGGTAGGAGGGATATGGGGAATCCGATGAAGACCTGTAGAGCGCGTGCGTTGGCGGACGCTTTCGGCGTCCTGTTCAACAGGCACGCTGACGTGGTCTTCCGGTACTGCCTCTCCCGCTGCGGGGATGTCCGAGGTGTCACGATTCCGGTGCCCACGGTGAGCCCTTGAGGCGTTTGTTCCTCACAAGCCCGTGTCCGCCCCTTGGGGGATCAGCTGTGCCACCGCTGTTGGAGCCATTGGAGTGTGCTCTGGCTGGAGAACTCGCGGCGGCGCTTGAGCTCCGCGGGGACATCGTGGGTGAGAGTGGCAGCATGCCGCCAGTAGCTGGCCAGGACGGTGAGGAATGCGTCAACAGCCTGCCGATCCGCGCCCATGGCCCGTGCGCTTTGAATAAACAGGCTCTCCAGGTCTGTTGATCCCGTGTCGGATTCCAGAAGCAAGCAGACGACATCAACCCAGTCCGGACCTATGCACGCCCGGCCCCAATCAAGCACGCAGATCTGACCGTGTTCGTCTATCTTTAGGTTGTCGTGCCGCAGGTCGAAGTGAAGCAGCGTTTCGCCATGGACCATGCTTTCCCACGATCGCTCGAGACGGGCAAGCCTCGGAAGGTGTTCCCGTTCCCATAGGCTCAATTCCCCTATGGACAGTAGCCCGCAGGATCCATTCGCTATGAGCTGGGACCATGTTGAACAACGGCCCCTCATCCGATCAGCGACGGTCGGCAGAACCCGGACAGGACTCGGAGTTAGCCCGGGCGACAGTCCGTCCAGCATCTTCATGACCGCTAAGAGATGATCCCTCGGCCATGGCTCATCAGGTGTCTTCCCCTTGGCCACATCGAATACCAGGAGAACCCAGCCCTCCGCTGAGCCCTCATGCAAGAGGCGTGGCGTCGGAACACTGGGGGCGAGTGTTCTGGCCACCCGCGCCTCAGTGATGTAATCCGCTGCGGAAGGCGAATCCACCGGAACAGCCTTAACAAAGAACACCGTCCCGGCAGCGGTCAACAGTCCTGCGACTCCGCTGGCATATCCCCCGGCAGCAGAGGCAAAGCTGATCGTCTTTCCACCGACCTGTTCCTGTAGCCATTCACGCGCTCCCACTGGCAGGCGGGCCCACTGTTCATCCTCCACGCTCAGAGCCTAACGGCTGAGTCGACAGGCCCGGGCGCGATGGCCAACTTACGGCCCGGTTAGAGTTCCCCACGAAGGACCGACCCTGTTGCCGGCCGTAGCCAGATTCGGTTGATCGACACCCTGGAGGTCTGCTTATGGGCCGGCCACTCGTAGATCCGTTGACAACGGAACGAAGACTCGCTGACAGTGGTCCATGGACACATCGGCGCGGCACCGAAGGATCCGGATCGGTGCGGGGCTAGACATGGCCGGACTCGCCGTCACATCGGCGATCACTGTTCTCGTCTCCGCCCCGGACCCCAAATCTGACATCGTTCCGATCATCGGCGCCTGCGTCCAAGCGCTCCTCAACCTCGTCCTCGGAGCCTGGCTTGCCTCCGGCAAACGTGGCACGGCGGACCTGGTTCCGGTTCCCGGGATCTGGCGGAGAATCTTTCTCCTCATTACTGTTCTGCTCGGCGTTTTGCAGTTCGTATGGCAGCTGATCGATGATCCCCGCCACCTGGTGCTAGCCGCGTCATGGCCCAACTTGGTAGGCATAGGGATCATCCTGCAGTTCGGGCCCGGCCGACACCACTTCCAGCACGAGGAGCAATGGATCACTGCCTTGTCCCGTCAGGACACGTTGGACGCCTTGACCCGGGTGTTCGGCCAGCGCGGATTGACTACGAAAGTCACGGGTTCCGACGTATGGGTGGAAAGCAGTCGAGAGTGGCAGGGCGCGCAGGCGGGTTCGCCATCTATGCCTCTCGTAAGCAGAAAACACTTCGACCTCTCATCAACCGCAGACTCGCAGCAGAGTTCAGCGCCCAAACAGGGTACGAGTACCCCCGGGACATAGACATCCTGGAGGTCAAACGGACCATCGCTGTCCGGAGAGATGACGGCTCTGTGCTTCTATGGGGCGTGAACCGCTCGACAGGGAGTGTCATCGTTACTCCCGTGGTCCAAGCACGACCGTAAACGCCCTTTGGTAGTAGCCATGCCAGTGAGCGTTCCTCAGTCAGATGGGTGGATGAACGCAGGGGTTAGCTTTGCTGGCGTTTTCTCAGCACAAACAGCCCAACCAGGTTAGCTAACGTGAATGCGACGCTTAGAACAATCACCACCGCGTTGACGGCAGCCCAGAATGGCTGAGGGTTAGAAAAATGCGCAATGATCCCCATGACTAAAACGAGGATCCCGGCATACACGCCGCCAATAGTCGGGAACTGACGCTTTTCCCGGGGGGCAGCCTCTGGCTCGCTTAGATCCGACATGCTCGGAGCATACAACCGCGAGCGATAGATGTCTCCGCTACTACTCCGCGGCCTTCCCGCCCTGCTGAGAAGAAAGCCCCACTAGACGTTCCTACAAATGAACCGCAGCATGGGCAAGGCAGTAATTGACAGACGCTGACTTATCAACGGACGCACCCGCGGCAGGCGATAAGGTTGCGCTACGTTGTTGTCGTCGGAGTCTCAAAGGCAGGCAGGATATGGGCTCGAATCCAGAACGCGTGGACTTTCGTTCATCGGTAGAAATGATCCTGTCCAACGATCCGGACGGGCTCTTCAACGCTGCCAACGACCTCACTCAGATCTCCAAGTCCGAAGCGATAGAAGTCTTGTACCTTCTTGCCATCGAGCACGGAGTGAAGGAAGCCTACCTAAACTATGGGTGGTTCCTTCGCGACATCAACCGGCCCAAAGAAGCCATGGCTCAATTCCAGAAAGCGTTGCAAGCAGGGGATCCTCAGGCAGCCTTTTATCTGGGAGAAACGTCCCTGGAGCTGGGCAAACATATTGACGCCATAAAATGGTTGCGCCTTGCCGGAGATAATCCTTTCGTGTCGCTCCGCTTGGCGAGGGCGTACAGAGCCGTGGGCGATGAACTGTCGGCCGTGGAGGTCCTGCGCGAAGGATGCGAAACGACCCCTGAGGCCGCCGTGGAACTCATCCACACCACAGATGACCTGGACCTTGATGCGTCGATCAAGCTGCTGGAAAAGCATCTGGATAACGGCAAGGTAGAAGTCTTGATCGTGCTGGCGGATCTCTATTCGAAGAGAGGCAATCCACAGAAGGAAATCGAACTCCTCAGACGCAGCGTCGCAGAGGGCGAACCCAACGCACTTCATAACTTGGGCTTTGCCCTTTGGAATGCTGGCCAGGTGCGGGAGGGCAGGGCGTTACTGAAGAAGGCCGCGCAACAGGGCGACAAACTATCCCCAGAAGTACTGCGCAACATTCGCGGTAAGCAGCGTCATGGACGGCGGCACAAGCCGGCAGAAGGACCAGCAAACGATCGCCCTCAAGGCTCGTACCCATCCGCCGTGCGGCCACTCCGGATCTTCAAATGAGGGATGGCGGCTCGTCGTGTGGAGTAGACCTCTGCAACTGTCCCGTTCGGGGATCCTCAACATGAGGTGTGCATCCTGATGCAGGTCAGGCCTGTACATCTGCAGCAATAGCGTGGTTAGACTTCGGGATGAGTAAGAGCGAGATCCGCGCCGTCATTTTGCTCATGGTCCTCTCCCTGACGGCGGTTTCCTTCTCTGTCCTGTTCCCCACAACCGAGCCGTGGATATCGGTTGTCCTTGCGATTGCCGTTCTCGCTACGGTGCTTATGTTGGTGGTCGTCTGGAAAGTCGTGCTCAGGGAGCGCGCAAAATACTGGAAAGGACATCGACCTCCGACTCAGGGCAAACGCTGAATGGCAATCCGCGAGAATAGACCAGAAACTCCGGTAGAGGTTGCGATCCGGTCGCTTAGGTGGTTGGCCTCAGTCGGGATCGGACCACGACAATCCCTGGACCGTAGCGCTTATCCATTGCCCTCTGCAGAGATCCGTCGTCGTAGGGAACGTACCTGAAGAGGTAGCCGTTTTCGACCTGTGTATCTGCCGCGGGTCGCTCCGTCTCCCATATCTCGCGTTGAATTTGTTGCAGACGGGCTTTGCTCGCGGTGCCAGGGTTGCGTGGATCCTGTCGAGGATCCGGTTCCCCCCAGGATTCATTGGACGCGATTTTTCGTGGGGGTCGTGTGACAGTGAAGCTGGTTCCGTCCCAGGTCCCGTGGACCACGAAGTCTCCGTAGGTCACGTTGCCCACTGTCTCTTCGCCGTCCGCTTTTGACCAGTCCCAGCCGCGGAGTGGCGGCCCACTGCATAAGGGCGGATCGGAAGTGGCGATGCCACCCATACAGAATATGGGCAGTTGGTTTCCCTCTTGACGCACGAATCCGCGGCCAACGAGCTCGCCAGGCACGGCCGTTGCCGACGGCTGCCCTGTGGGGCGTGGCGGCAGTTCGTCGGAAGGTGGCGGGGAGGAGGTACACGCTGTAAGCGCAGCCAGGAGAGCAACAATGATTGCGCAACCAGCAAACCTTGGACTCATAGGAAAAGTATGATCCCGGCGACGGCCATTCAAGATCGTTAGAGAAAATTCAACAGATAGTATTTCGCGGATGAGGATGTCGTACCCGCACTGGATCCAATTTCAAGGTCAGAGGCTTGGCCTCGTGTGGCAAACGGACGACGAGGCTGGCGATGAAGGCGATACCGATTGTGTTCTCGTCTCTAAGGGCCAGATCGTATGGGCCCGCACTCAAAAGGACTTTGTGGCGCTGGCCCGGCAACACAACCTCATCCTGGAAGCGGGCAACGAGGAACCTCAGAACCTGGACGGGATCGAAGAACTTCTCCAGTTGCCGGCATCAGATGACATCTGCGCGCAGCTGCTGAATGCGTGGAACCTCCTCGGTGACATCGCACGCAGCGTGAATGCATCACTGGACGACCGAGGACCTGAGGCCAACAAGTGCTACGACAAACTCTTCTACGGCAGTAACCTCCCCAGCATCACTCCCCCGGAGAGCACTACAGCCCGTATTTCGATGACCACGAGCAGCGCGTTATTACCGAGATCCTGGACCGGGGTCGGCTGATCTTGGCCAGCCGCCTCGATCGTAGAGCGACGACGCCTGGAAACTGACACGGCCAACTGGCCAGTTGGCGCGTTCGTTCTATTGACGCTTTCTGCCCGCAGGACTGTTGCGCTCGGGTAACAAGCTTGGATTGGCCTAGTCCATTGGAACCATTCCAGTTGCCGTCACGGGATCGAGGCGCTTACACCTTGGCGACTTCATGCTCAGGGCGCCTGGGACTTTTCGGTGGTCTCCACGGTGCCGTCCTCGTTGTCGTATGAGAGCGTCTTGTGTCATTGGAAGGAGTCGCCGGCAAGCAGGTGGTCGGCGATCTCCTGGGCGCGGTCAGGGTCCAGGAAAGCAGGCTGGTCGCTCCGGAACGGGCTCGCACCGCAGAGGTGCTTGAGGTTGAAGGCGGTGACAGGTGAAGTGGCCATGGCCCATACGCGTACGGCGCCGGTATTTGCCTGCGTCAGGCGGGTAAATGTGGGGTGCAAGAGACGGCAGAATCCAACTACTTCGGGCGCGGAGGCCTACACTTTCAGCCATGGGGAGTGCCATAAAGTCAGACGCCGGGGCAACTCCGGTGATCGGGCGGGTCGCGGTCGGTATCTGTGCCGCGGCCGACCTGACCATCCTGGGCGTGCTCATCACAAACGCGGCATCCAGCAGCGTCGCATCGGTCTTATCCGCCATGGCCCCACCATCAGGGCGCCTCGGGCTGCTGGCCTTCGGGCTCGGGGCTACCGTCCTCCTCGGCCTCATCTTCGCGGTGAACTCCCTGACTGGCCCCGGAAGTATCTTCAGGCGCAACGACCTCAACGGATTGACCGAAGCCACACCAGCCTTGCCGCTCCTGGGCCTCTCGTTTCTGCTCTACTGGCTTGGCTTCAGCGGTGTCTCCTGCTTCGCGTGGAGGCTCAACGAGCCCGGGTCTGACATGGCAGCGGTAAGCGCCGCCGTTACACTCGTCGGAGCTGCCGCCTTGGCACTCTGGCTGATCGTCGTCGCTCTCGGCATGAGATCCCCGCACTCAGCAGAACGTGGCACGCCGGAGCAGCCTTAGCTTCGTTACAGGCGGAATCTTCCGTCGCGTGGACAGGCCGCTCACACAAGTACGGAGGATACAAACGCTCAACCACCTCGGCGCACTCACACCCGAAGTCGTCGACGCGGCAAGGGAAACACTCCTCATAGGCCTCGAAACCTAGTCCTTCTGCCGCTGGCCGCGAACGCGGATGACCCCGACGACCCCGCCCAGAGCGAAGGGGAATGCCACTAGGGCGGCCAGGTGACGCATCAGATTGTAGGGGTTCACCCACGCCGCCCAGCCCACGAGGATCCCTGGCAGTGCCACGCACACCGTCACCCATACGGGATTGCCGCGGAGGTGCGACCGGGCACCGGCCGCGAGGGAGAGTGCGCAGCCGGCCAGGATGTAGCGGCCACCGATCCAGACCTCTTCCTGCTCGGCCGGACCTGGCAACCCGATATGCCAGTTGGCGCGCGCGATCCCGTAGCCAATCAGGACCATCGAGGCGAGGACGAGCAGGATCCAGGCGATGGTTCCAGTCCATCGTGGGCGGGCACTGCGGGCATACCGGTCGGCGAACTGTCGCATGCGGGAGCCGGCTATCCAGCCATCACGAGATCGTTTCGCATTTGCAATTATCCGAGGCGCTCGAACACCATGGTTGCCTGGATGCGGTCACCGCCGCCAATCATTCCTTGCTCCCGCTGCACGCGGTGGTTATGGTGTGGAGTCGGTAGCCCTTCGCGGCTTGATCGTTAATCGCCTTTTCCAGGGAGGTCAGGTCGCCTGAACCTGTTCCCCACAGCTTCTCTTTGAGGATTACGTGTAGGACGACGTACTGCATAACGCTGTTTCCTCCCCCTTACTGGTCAACTGGCAGCAATGCTACGCGATGGGTCGGGACCGCTCCTCGGGCGCCGCGATGGGGCTGTGCTCCTTGCATAGGCACGGCCTGAAGACTTCAAATCCGTACCATCTTCAAGATAGAGGTGGGTAGCGAAAATCCCTCCGACCAGCCGCTTAGGCAAGAGGCCCGGCAGGGCCACGAGACCCACCCCTGAGAGTTCCCCAGACATCATTTAAAACAGGGGTGGGTCATTCCTATGCGCTAATGGCCGAGCGCGCATAGGCACCCCTGCGGCAATTTCCTAATTCTGCATCGCAAGGGTCACGAACACGACGTCTGCCCGAGCAGCACCTGCCCGTGAACCCAATTGGGTTGGGATGGCGTGAATGGATATGATCCCGGAGCATGAGCACAACGCCGAGCACCAATGGAACCGTCCGGGCTGTCTTCCTTGACGTGGACGGCACCTACGCGGATTACGGCGTCGTCCCCGACGGTCATGTGCGTGCCGTACGGGCAGCACGCGAGGCCGGACACCGTGTTCTGCTGTGCACCGGGCGTCCCGTGGCCATGTTGCCCGAAAGCATCCTCGCTGCGGGTTTTGATGGCCTCGTGGCCAGTGCCGGCGCCTACGTCGAGGTAGCCGGCAGAGTGCTCGTGGACCGGCGCTTCCCGCCGGACCTTGCGGCCAGAACAGTCAGGGCGCTCGACGCGCACGACGCCGTATACATCCTGGAGGCGCAGGAGGATCTGCACGCTCCCCCGGCGGCCCTGGAACGTTTGCGGGCCATCCTTGACGCCCATTTCAGCCAGGCACCGGAAGGCCCAGTGGGTGCTTCCGACATTTTCGACGCGGTGCGCCCCACGCTGGACCGTGCCGAAGTAGCTTTCGCCAAGGTCTCCGTTTTTGACTCCCCAGTTTCCATGGAGCACCTGGTCAGGGAGATCGGCGGCGCCATTGCCGTGGTCGCGAATTCGGTGGCCGACGAGGGCCGGCACGCGGGGGAACTATACCAGCGCGGCATCAGCAAGGCCGATGGTGTCGCGGCAGCCATCGCCCATCTGGGCATTGACCGCCAAGACACGATCGCGATGGGCGACGGAGCCAACGACCTGGAAATGATCGCCTATGCAGGCGTCGGTGTCGCCATCGAAGGATCCGCGCCCGAGCTTATGGCCATCGCGGACCGCACCGCTGCGCGTCCGCGGGACGAAGGCCTCGTTGCTGCCTTCGCCGAACTCGGCCTCATCTGATCCGGCCTTCAGCGGCTTCTGCGAGTCCTGTGATGGAAGAATGAGCGACTCGCCTCGAATAAATTCGACTCACGAACGCAAACGCATCTAGCATTGTGGAGACGCCGAAAGGAAGTGACCATGGCTTCCAGCTCAACGCTCCGCCACATAAACCAGGCCCGGGTACTTGACGCCCTCAGGAGGCACGGCCCCCGTTCACGCATCGGGCTCTCGGAACTTCTCGGACTGCAGCGATCAACAATCACAGTCATCACAGGCGCACTCATCGACGACGGTCTTGTCCGCGAGATGCACGCCGACGGACCCGCACCGAAAGGCGCCGGCCGCCCCCGCGTCACACTGGAGTTGTGCCCTGAGGGCGCATACTTCGCCGGTTTGGACCTCGGCAACGAGACCTCCACCGCCATCGTCGTGGACCTCAGCGGTTCAGAAGTAGGGCGGGCGTCAGCGGCCACCGACCGCACGGATCCGGCAGCCGCGGAAAAGAACCTGCTGGCACTGCTTGAGACTGTTCTGACAAAGCATGCTGGTGTGCGTGCCCGTTTGCAGGGCATCGGCATCACCGTGCCCGGCACTGTGGTGGAAGGCAAGATCCAGCGGGCCCCGATCCTCGGCTGGCGCCATGTCACCTTCGGCGACCTGATAGCCCGCGGAACCGGTGTGCCGGTTTCGATCGACAACGATGCCAACGCTGCGGCGATCAGCGAGGCGCAGTTTGGAATCGGACGTGACAGCAGCGACCTCCTCTATATCCTCCTGGACACCGGGGTGGGTTCCGGCTTGGTCCTCGATCGCCGGATCTACCGTGGCAGCCTCGGCCAGGTCGGCGAAGTTGGCCACATCCGTATCCCCCGGGGTGACGGTTCACCGGCAGCCAAGTGGCCCAGCGTGGAAGACGTTATCGGCCTCTCGGGACTGCGGAAGAGCTACACCGCCCTGGGCGGGACGGCCACGGGCTTCGCCGGTTTTCTGCAGGACCTGGCAGCTGACGGCAAGGCAGCCGCCAGCGCTGCGGCCGAATGGCAACAGCACCTCTCGTGGTTCACGTCCGCTCTGGTGTGGATGCTGTCCCCCCAACTGGTGGTGTTTGGCGGACGGGCGTCTGCCATCCTCAGCAATGACGAGGCGATGTCGGCTGTGGTTCATGGCACCGAAGCAGACCCGGACCGGACGCAGTTTGCCGTTTCCGCCTTCGGCGCCGATGCCATCGCCATGGGGGCGGCAGCGCTTCCCATGAGCGAGTTTTTCTCGCTTCCCGCCCTGCGTCCGGAGCAGGAACCTGCGTACGGGCGCACCGGGACCTCAGACGGCTCTAGCGCCTGACGCCCTGTTCCATGGTCCCCACCGGCCGCAGTTGCGTCGCTCGCCCGGGTGCTATGACGCGTCCAGGTCCGTTTCGAGGAGGACGGCCAGCTTCTCGAGTGCATCCCCGGCGCATGCATCATCGGCGCGCAGCACCACGGTGTCACCATAGGCCGCTCCGAGGGTCATGAGGGACAGGATGCTCGATGCATCCAGTGCTTCGTCCGCCCGGGTGCCGCGCAGGGCGATGGTCACGTCGATGTCGAGTTGGGCAGCGGCGTCGGCGAAAATCGCCGCAGGGCGGGCGTGCAGACCGGATCGGCTGGCAACGACGGCCGTTCGTTCGGTCATGGTGTTCTCCTTTGATGAGGTTATGGTCTTGTCTTCTGGAGTCCGGAGCCGGACAGGTGGAGCGTTGTGCGAGGGCGGCGTGTCAGGCAAGGACGACGGCGGCCCCCGGGCTGCCGTCCGACAGCAGCGTTTGCGCTGCAAGCCGTCCGGCGGCGGCCGCCCAGCGGGCCGGCTGTTCCATGGCGGACTGCGGATCACCGGCAAGCTGGTCGAGACCGAGCGCCCAGGTACCGGCGTCGGCCCGGACGCGGCCAGCGATCACGGCGGACGAAGTGCCGGCATCAGCGGCCCGCTGCAGGACATTCCCCACAAGCTTTCCGATCCGGCTTTGGCCGTCAAATGAGCCTTCACCAGTGATGACAAGGTCAGCTTTCCGGATGCGCTCATCCAGTTGCACGAGTTCTGCAATCCGGTCGGCTCCCGAGGAGATGTTCGCCCCGTAGGCGGCCATGAATCCGTATCCCGCGCCGCCTGCGGCACCGGACCCGGGCGTAGCGGGATCGACTCCGGCCAGCACGGAAAAGCGTTCCAGCGCCTGGTCAAGCAAGTGAACCTGCGCGCCAGTTGCGCCCTTTTGTGGACCAAACACAGAAGCGGCCCCCTGCGGTCCCGTCAGTGGCGCCGTGACATCAGAGAGCAGCTTGATTCCGCCCGGGACCGGCAGCAATCCGGAAAAATCAATGGATGCAACGCGTGTCAGGCCAACTCCGCCGTCGGAAATTTCCTTGCCGGTGGCGTTCAACGCCACCGCGCCCAGCGCACGCAGGGCGCCCAGCCCGCCGTCGGTGGATGCGCTGCCGCCAAGTCCCAGCCAGACCTCATGGGCCCCGGCGTTCACGGCCGCCCGGATCAGTTCGCCTACACCGCGCGTGGTTGCCGTCAGCGGAGACGGTTCGTCTACGGACGGCAACCCGGCGATCTGAGCCAGTTCGACGACGGCCACCCCTTCCGGGAGCCGAAGCCATTCGCCGCGGCGGGGCGTCCCGTCCGCACCTGTGACGCCTTCCACGCTGCATCGGACACTGCCGGGCATTACGGCCTCGATGGCGTCCAGTGTGCCCTCCCCTCCGTCAGCGAGCGGAAGGAGTTCCAAATCATCGCCGGGCCTGACGGATCGCCAGCCTCCGGCAATGGCGGTGGCCGCTTGCCGTGCGGTGAGGGTCCCCTTGAACGAGTCGGGGGCAATCAGGATCCGGACCGGTGCCGCGGGCTCTTGGTTTTGTGTCATAGAACGAACACCGTAGCGTTAATTCGCGCCATGAACAATCTACCCGGAAAGTATTGACAGGCACCGATGTCGCTTCTACGCTTTGATTAATTCATCACACGAACAAACCCATTCAGAATCCCTGGAACATGGGCTAGTCCTGGGCTAATTAATTCATTCACCGAACGAACATCACTTTTCAAGGGAGAACATGATGGCCATACCCGCAAGCGGATCCGTTGGATCGCGCATCATCGACCAGATGGGCGGTGTTGACAACATCACCAATCTGACCCACTGCGCAACGCGGCTGCGTTTCGAGCTCCGCGATTCGTCCGTCGTCAGCGACGACGCCGTCGATGCAATCCCCGAAGTCATGGGTGTTGTCCGGCAGGATGCACAGCGCTACCAAGTGATTGTCGGCGGCGCCGTCAACCACCTGTACGTCGAGATGACGAGGGCCTTCCCGCAGCTCGGCAAGGGCGGCGCGGATACCGACCCGGACGCGATGCGCGAGCTCAAGGCCGAACTGCAGGACCGCGGACCCCGGGGTAAATTCGCCTGGCTCAACTGGTTCTTCGAATTCCTCGCTGACTCCTTCCGCCCTGTCCTGGGAGCGATGCTTGGAGCGTCGATCTTCATCACGGTCATGGCGCTCCTGGCCACCCTTAAAGTCATTCCGGCGTGGAACGCCCCCGGTGTCACGCTGGATGCGTCGCTGAGCTTCGTCAACCTCGCGTGGCAGGCCGTCTTCGTGTTCCTGCCCCTCATGGTGGCCTACAACGCCACGAAGAAGGTCGGGGCCGACCCGTGGGTCGGCTTCTCGATCATGGCCGTCATGATGCTGCCAGCCTTCACCCAACTGGCAGGGGCCGGCGCCAAGCTTCCCGCCGTGGTGAACGTCTTCGGCCTGCCGCTGACGATCTTCAACTACAGCTCCCAGGTCTTCCCGCCGCTGCTCATGGCGCTGCTGCTCGGACCGCTCTACACGCTCCTGCGCAAGGTGATCCCGAGCAACCTCCAGGTCATCTTCGTTCCGTTCCTTTCGATGCTCGTCATGATCCCCGTCACCGCCTTCATCCTTGCGCCCCTGGGCGTCTACGCCGGCAGCGGCATCGGCAACCTCTTCGTCACCGTCAACGGCTTCTCTCCGCTGATCTTCGCCGTGCTGGTCGGCGCCCTCTACCCCTTCCTGGTGATCACCGGTACGGCCTGGTCAGTGGTGCCGATCATGTTCCTGAACATCTCCACCCTCGGGTACGACTTCATCCAGGGCCCCATGGGCGCATGGAACTTCGGCTGCTTCGGCGTTACCGCCGGTGTGCTCCTGATTTCGGTCCGCCGGAAGAACGCCCAGATGGAACAGGTGGCCGGCGGCGCCCTCACGGCGGGCCTGCTCGGCGGAATCTCCGAACCCTCCCTCTACGGCGTCCACCTGCGCTTCGCCAAGCGCACCATCCCCGCGATCCTCGCCGGCAGCATCACCGGCGCGTTCATCATGGGCCTGGGCGGCGGCGTCACCACCAACGCCTTCCTCTTCACCTCCCTGCTGACCATCCCGGCCTTCAACAACATCCCCCTGTACGCCATCGGCATCGGCGTCGCGTTCCTCGTCTCCATGTTGACGATCACGACGCTCGGGTACGAAGGCCCGAACTCGGGGATCTTCGGCCGCAAATCCAAGGGCAACCACCTCCAGGCACCGGAGAGCCCCGCTGCGGCTGCGGACTCCTCCGCCGCTGAACAGCAGGAACTCCTTGCCCCGGCCAATGGAACTGTCATCCCGCTCTCCGAGGTCCCCGATCCGGTCTTCGCCGCCGGAACACTGGGCGACGGCTTCGCGATCGATCCCACCGACGGCCGGTTTGTATCCCCTGTGTCCGGCAAAGTCGTGACAGTCTTCCCCACCGGCCACGCCTACGGCATCCGCACCGAGGCCGGGGTGGACGTCCTGATCCACATCGGCATGGACACCGTCAACCTCAAGGGCGCGGGCTTCACCGCCCACGTGTCCAAGGGCGACCAGGTAGCCGCAGGCGACCTGCTCTGCGACGTGGACCTTAACGTGATCACAGCAGCCGGATACTCCACGGTGACTCCGGTGGTGATCACGACCAAGAAGGCGGCCGAGGGACTTTCTGTCATCTCAGGCCCGGCCGAAGCGGGAACCACCCCCGCCGGCCGCTACAGCCTCGCGGCCCCGGTCGCCGTCTGACCACCCAAGGAACCGGCGCCGAAGCGCCCGACGCGACGGCGCCGGTTTCCTCCGGGACATCATCCATCAACCCCTCCCGAAGACAGGAAAATCCATGATTGAGAATCCCTTCCGGATCGGCGTCCTCGGCGCCGGCGACATCGCCCAGGCCGCGCACTTCCCCGCCGCCCGCAAGTCCAAAGACGTTGAGCTCTACGCGATCTGCGACGCCGCCGATGACCTGCGCGACCGCATGACCCTGATTCACCAGCCCACCACCTCCTTCGACGACTACGACAAGATGCTCAACGACGAAAACGTCGACGCCGTCGTCGTTGCCGTGGCCGACCAGTTCCACGTGCCGCTGGCCATCCGGGCACTGGAAGCCGGCAAACACGTCCTCGTCGAAAAGCCCATGGGCGTCGCCGTCGAGGAAGCCGAAGAGCTGGTGGCCGCACAGAAGCAAAGCGGCAAGGTTCTCCTGGTTGGGCACGAGAAGCGCTACGACCCGGGCATCGCCTACGCCCACGACTTCATCCGCGACGAAATCGGCGAGCTGATCGGCCTCAAGCACTGGTACTGCGACTCCACCTACCGTTACGCCGTCACCGACACCATCCGTCCCCTCATCGAGCACAGCGCCTCGGCCCGCCGGCCCGCCGGGGACCCCAAGGCAAACCGCCAGCGCTACTACGTCCTCGGGCACGGCAGCCACCTGCTGGACACCGCCCGCTACCTCGGCGGCCCCATCGCCGCGATCCGCGCGCGCCTGTCCACGAAGGCGGGCACCTACTGCTGGTTCCTCGACGTCGAATTCGAGAACGGCTGCCTCGGGCAGCTCGACCTCACCCTGGCCGTGCGCATGGACTGGTGGGAAGGCTTCCAGGTCTACGGCAGCGAAGGCAGCGTCATCGGCAAGATCCACAACCCCTGGTACTTCAAGGCGGCCGAGGTCCAGGCCTTCTCAGCCAAGGACGACATGTTCCACCAGCCGATCGGCGCCGACGCGAACGTGTTCCGCCTCCAGCTCGAAGACCTTGCCCGCGCCGCCCGCACGGGATCGACCCCGCGCGGCGCCACGGCCGTCGACGGGCTCGCCAGCGTGCGCGGCATGGTCGCCCTGGCCCGCTCCGTCGAATCCGGCGACTGGGTCCGTCTTGCCGATGTCGCGGGAGCCGTCTGATGGAAATCGGAATCTTCGCCAAGACCTTCGAAGCCGCCGGCATCGAGGAGAACATGGCTGCCGTCGCGGCAGCCGGCATCACCGCGGTCCAGTACAACCTCTCCATCGCGGGCGTTCCAACCGTGCCGGAACAAGTGGGCGCGGACACGATCGAACGGATCCGGTCCGCCGCAGCTGACCACAACGTCCGGCTTGCCGCGATCTCGGGCACCTTCAACACCGCACACCCGGACCCGGCCGTCCGCAGCACGGGCATCAGCCGGTTCCCGGAACTCGTCCGCGTCGCCGTCGAACTCGGCATCCCGGTGATCACCCTGTGCAGCGGCAGCCGCGACGCCGAGGACATGTGGCGGCACCACCCGGACAATGCGACCCCGGAAGCCTGGGCAGACTCACGCGATTCTCTCACGCAGCTTGCCCGGCTCGCCGAGGCTGCGGGCATCGTTGTCGCCTTCGAACCGGAACACACCAACGTGGTGTCCAACGCTGACCTTGCCCGCAAGATGCTGGATGAGATCGGTTCTCCGGCGCTGAAAATCGTTTTCGATGCCGCGAACATCCTGGACACAGCCGACCTGTCCGTGGCCACCACCGTTCCGGTCATCGTAAGCGCACTCAAGGTCCTGGGCCCCGATATCGTACTGGCCCACGCCAAGGAACTCGTCCCCGGCCGCGACGCCGTCGCACCTGGCCAGGGCGCCCTGCCGTGGAAGGCCATCCTCACCGGTCTTGCCGCCACCGGGTACAACGGGGCACTGGTCATGCACGGCCTCCCCGAGTCCGCAGTCAGTTCCGGCGTCGGCTTGCTCCGCCAGCAACTGGAGGTCACCGTCTGATGCCCAGACTCATCCGGGACGACGGCGCCAGACTCGAACACCAGACGGTCCAGGCGGCCACCCCCTCCCCCGGCCGCCTCCCGTTCATCTTCCAGCACGGCATGGGCGGGGACCGGAGCCAGCCCCTCGGCTACATCAGGCAGCTCGAACGCACGACGCTGGTCTCTATGGACGCGCGCGGCCACGGGTCCAGCAGCGACATCGTCGGTGACGGGCGATGCTCCTTCGACGCCTTCGCCGACGACGTGGTCGCCCTGGCAGACGAACTCGGATTCAGCAAGTTCATCGTCGGCGGTATCTCCCTTGGCGCCGGCACCGCACTGAACGTCGCCCTCCGGTACCCCGGGCGGGTCGCAGGGCTGGTACTGTGCCGCCCGGCCTGGCTGGAACACCGCCAGGCAGAGCGCAACGTCACCGCCTACCAGCTGATCGCCGACCTGCTGGAACAGCACGAGCCGGACGAGGCACTCAGCCGGCTCCTTGCCAGCCAGCTCTACCAAGGCGTGGAAGCCGAATCCGAATCCGCCGCCCAGTCCCTCCGCCACCAGGTCACCCGTCCCCGCGCGGCCATCAACGCGGCGGTCCTCCGGCGCTTTCCCGTCGGGGCGCCGTCAAGCAGCCGGGATGACTGGGCCGGCATCGCGGCGCCCACGCTGGTCGTGGGGCATCTGGACGACCCCTTCCATCCGTGGGACATCGCCAAGGCCTACGCCGATGTGATCCCGGCGGCCCGGCTCGTTGAGGTGACCAGCAAGGACCGCAGCTCCGAGTCGTTCATGGCTGAGGTCAACGCGGCCATTTCAGGTTTCGTCGAGAGCACCGATTGGGAGAACGTCTGAGATGACAGCCTTGGGGGGCGTGCCGGACGTCGTTGCGCTGGACTTGGGCGGTACACAACTGCGCACCGCCGTCTTCAGCGGATCCGTGCTGCTGGAACGGTGGAGTGTGCCAACGCCCAGGGGTGCCGCCGCGGTGGTCAACGAAATGGTCCACCAGATCGAACGCGCCCAAAAGCTCGCGGACGGACAGTTGCGGGCGATCGGCATCAGTGCGCTGGGCCCCGTCAACCCGGCAACCGGAGCAATCAGGGACGCCCCGAACATCGGCGTCTTCGATGCATTTCCACTGCGCCAACAGCTCCAGGAACGAATTGCCCTTCCTATCGGGATCGTTAACGACGCCAATGCCGCCACCATCGGCGAATGGCAGCTGGGATCCGGACGCGGCACCCGGGACTTCTGCTACGTCACCATCAGCACCGGAATCGGGTGCGGGATCATCGCCGGAGGACAACTCATCACCGGGCACCGCGGCGCCGCCACCGAATTCGGCAGGATCCAAGTCCGGGCACCAGGCCACGGGGTGTCCCGCAGCCTGGAACACTACGCCTCCGGAACCGCCATCGCCGCACACGCCACGGAACTGCTGCGCACCACAAGCTCACCCCGCCTTACAGCAGCGGCAGCGAACCACCCAGTCACCGCCAGACTCGTGGCGGAACTCGCTGCTGCCGGGGACCCGATCTGCCTCCAACTGATGCACGACGCCGGAACCATGGTGGGCGAAGCCGTCGCCAACCTGGTCAGGATGCTCGACCCCGAAGTGATAGCCATCGGCGGCGGTGTGTCCCAGGCAGGCGAACCGCTCTGGTGCCCACTCACCAGGGCCTTGAACGGCTCGCTCGCCCGCGACGGCTACCCCATCCCGCGCATCGTGCACGCCGAACTCAGCGACGACGCGGGGCTGCACGGCGCCGCAATCACGGCAAGGAAGGCAGCGATCGGGACCACAGCTGACGCCGGCGAGCCCGCGACCTGAAGGGAACTGCCACAGCGTGACACCCTTCCAGCCCTGCAAAAGAAACACGCGGACGCTGGCCCCGCCAGCGCATTGAAGGAGGAGGAGCCGCCATGAGACTGGTCCTGTGCCTGGCCGACAAGAGAGAGTGGAAGGTCGACGAATTCAAAGCCCTGGGACAACAGGGCATCAATCAACGGCGGTCACACCTCGTATGCATCGCATGCGGCGGCAAGGCTTTCTTCCGCAAGGCCGGACGGGGCGCCCTTCCGAGCTTCGGGGCACGTCATGTTGCCGGCTGCAAAGTTGTCTCTTCAACGTGGAGCGCTTTCCGATACCTTCAGTAGCCGCACCCCATCATTCCCTCAACGATGCCGTCATGCTCTGCCAGAACCGTGGGCCCCGACAGGCCGGCGGTCGCCGCCCCCCAAGACCTCAACTCACACGGGCAGGAGCCACCGATTAGATTGGACACCCCATGCCGCAACAGACCGTAGCTGCCCCACAGATTGTGTCGATCGGCGGCGACCTCGTCACGCCCCGTATCGGATTCGGAACGCTGCAACTCACGGGACCCGGCGAGTGGGGACCGCCTGCCGACCCCGAGGCCGCAGCCCAAGTACTCCTCCGGGCAGTCGAATTGGGCGTCAGGTTTATCGACACTGCGGACTCGTACGGTCCCTTTGCCACGGACCAGCTCATACATAAGACACTCTCGCCCTACGCGAATGACCTCATCATTGCGACAAAGGTCGGACAATCCAGACAAGGACCCAGCCAGTGGACAGCACTGGGAAGGCCCGAATATCTTCGCCAGCAAGTTGAACTCAGTCTCCGCTTCCTGGGACTGGATAGCCTTGATCTTCTACAGCTTCACCGAATCGATCCCAAAGTGCCGCTCGAAGACCAAGTCGGGGTTCTCTCAGAGCTTCAACGTGAGGGAAAGATCCGCCACATCGGCCTGTGCAAAGTCACCGTTGAACAAATCGAGGCCGCCAGACACGTGGCTCCCATCGCCACCGTACAGAACCAGTTCAACCTGCTTGATCGCCGCTCCGAAGACGTCCTCAACTACGCCGAACAGAACAACATCACATTCATCCCCTGGTATCCGCTAGCCACAGGAAAGCTCACATCACCAGGCGGCCCACTGGATACACTGGCCAAAAGATACAGCCGTGCCTCGAGCCAGCTCGCCCTCGCCTGGCTACTGCACCGGTCACCGAAAGTCCTGCCCATCCCGGGCACCACCTCAACAAAACACCTCGAACAAAACATGGCCGCCGCAAAAATAGTCCTCGCCCCGGAGGAATACACAGCCATCAACAACCTCACTGACTGACGGCAACCAAGCCACCAGAGTCGCCCAATAGCACCCACAGGGTCCCCAACCAGTAATCCGAAACGTGCGTCGCCTATTCGTCGGCCATCGCCGTCGCGGATTTGACTGGGAAGCTTCCGGAGGCGAGGGCTTGGTCGAGTCCGGCTGGCACGAGGACGTGGTCCCCGGCCAGAAATAGAGTTCCGTCCGGGGAAACGGAAAAAGAAAGCGCGCATGACCCACAGCACGTGACGAACGAATGCTCTGGATCGCGCCGCCTATGGCGCAGGGTTCTCACCTCATCGGCGAAACTTGACTGCATGCACAGCGGAGCGCAGGTACCGGAGGGACGAGGCAGGGGCCGTCCGCCGCGACACCTGCTCAGCGCACTCGCCGTCTGCGGCATCTGCGGTGCAGGTGTCAGGATCGGCGCGCAGAACCCCGGCAAGCGCAAGACCGGCATCGGTCCCAGGAAAACCTCCGCTCCCCGCTACCGCCTGGCAGCGGGGCTGGAGGTTTCCACGTCAGCATGCGACCAGAGCATCTGGATCAGGTCGTCGTCGGTGCCGTGCTGGCGCGCATCCGGGAGCCCGGCTTCCGGATGCCCCGCCTGCCTCAGGACGACGACACCACAGGCGCAGAACGTAAGGCACTCAGGCTCGGGATCAGGGGCCACCTGGCCTGGCTGAAGCGGATCGAGGTTCTGGAGGAACCTGGGACCTCCCCGGATTTGAATTGCAGACTCTAAGCCTGCCACGGCGCACCGGCACCGGCTGCACCAAGCCGCGGACAGTCCAGCCAGGAGGGCCGGGCCGTTGGGGCTTCCCGTCCAGTACCCGGTCAAGCAGACAGGCTGTCAGGTGGTGGGTGGTCAACACGAGGCGGATGGTTCCGGCGGGATGGGCAGCCATCCACACGGCGAGCAATGTCACAACGGAGAACAGCAGCATGGTCAGCAACCCGAACACCCCTTCCGGCCAGGGCGGCGCGGCACCGGGAAGACCGGCGGTGAACCGGGCGATGGCTGCCACACCCCCGGCAAAGAAGCCGGCAACGCCGATCAGGACGGTTGCCAGCCACGGCGCGATGGGCAGGATGGCCACGGCAGCCGTACCCAGGACGGTAACCGGCGCTACGAGCGGGGCGGCAAGCACGTTGGCCAGCAGTGAGTAGGTGGAGAACTGTGGCTGCAGCACCACCATGACGGGGCCGCACAGGACCTGGGCTGAAAGCGGCACGGCTACAGCTGCAGCCGCCCAGCGCGGCACCCTCGCCGGAATCCAGCCCATGACGCTGCGGCCCAGCACAATAATTCCCAGCGTGGCCAGGACGGACAGGAGGAACCCGAAACTGACGCCCAGCTCCGGCGCAACGAGGAGCAGGGCAATCACCGCCAGGCAAAGGAAACTCAGTCCGCGGCCGGCCCGGCCGCCTGCCAAGGCCGCCACAGCGACCGCTCCCATGAGCGACGCCCGGAGCACGCTGGCGTCGGGACCCACCATGAGAACAAACAGGCCGAGGCCTGCGAGGGCGACGGCCGCCGCCGGAATCCTGGCCAGGCGCAGCGAACGTGCCGCCAACAGCAGTGCGCCGAGTATCAGGCTGCAGTTGGCGCCAGAGATAGTTCAAAAGGGAGGTGGGTCACTACTACGCACACTGGGCGGGCGCGCATAGGCAACCTGGCGGCAGAAGCGTGACCAACCCTGCAGCACAAAGAGCACACGGACACGCGTTCTGCCGGAGCCGGTATACGGGCACGCCCAGCCGGGGGCGAGACACTTGTTGACGAAGACCATGTCGCACGGCACATTTGATACTGACCATTTGCGGCCCCATCTCCAGACACTCAAAGGGTCCGGTCCAATGAATTGCTGCGAGAGGCGAGGAACCGACATGCCCAGGTCAGCTCCACGCGCTACCAAAGAGGGACAGGTCTCAGGGCGGGGCAGTCCGGTTGTGGAACCCCTGCGCCAGCTACGAGATCGGTGAGTCGCACTCGTAGCACCCAACAAAGATAGAATTAGTCCGACGACGAAGTGCTATCAATGGGGGACAATGGCGGACGCAGCAGCCGGCCAAATGACACAATCCGCTGATCATGTACAGGTTGAAGTTGGCGGATCCGGCGCTCTGACGGGCGAAGCGCGGCAGGTGTTTGACACTGCGGTTAAGGCGTACGCAACCGAACTCCTGAATGAAGCCAGTAGGCGTGAATTAGAGCATCGTGCGGATTCCTCAACCGTCCCGCAGTTCACATCGGCGCAAGTGGCAGTCGCAGAGAGAGTTGTGCGCAGCAGAGGGCTTGAGGCGCCACGACGATCACGGTGGTTTATTGCTGGCAAAATTGCGCTTTACGTTTTTGCAGTAGCTGTGGGCATCAGCAGCAATATGATGCTCCAGAACAAACCGTGGGGGCTCGACGTGATCGGGTGGGTGGTCGTTCTGTGCGTATCTGCAACGGCAGCATTGGCTATCACAATTGTCACCGAAGTCATCGAATTCAACAGGGGGCGCTAATTATGGCTACGCATGACATTGGGCCAAAAGACGGAGCCCGTTTGACCGAAGCCGCTGTTCAAGCTCTCGACGAGCTACTCGCACAGCGACGCCAAGAGGTTTTAGCTGAGGCCGAAAGTGCTACGAGGGGCCGCGAGATTACAGCTGCGGACGTAGTTCGGGCGTACTACTCCGACGACGGGCAGCCACCACGTTACGACGTGACGGAGCTATGGAGGTCAGATCTTTTGCGCCGCCGACAGGTCGTCATCTCCACCGTAACGGCTCTTTTGGCCCTCATGTCCCTTACAGCCCTCATGATCTTTCTTGTTCCTCGGCAGGGTGGTATCGGAGGACAGTGGCTTAACGCCTCAAGCCTCATTGGGTTGGTGGCTGGACTTTTGGGAGTCAGCACCGCGTCCGCAGCGGCATTCTTGCAATACCGGTCTACTCGTCGTTCGCGAGAGTCCCACGAACAATGGCTGCGAATCATGGATCATGAAAACGAGATGGGCAACCACGGACAAGCCCCGGGCACCCCTAGGACCTTAAGCGAAGCCCAGCAACGCGGACTATTCCTGACCAAGTGGGTTTCCGTAGAAGAAGACCTTCGTAAGTTGGCCCACATGCTTCGGCCAGGTGCTCCACAGGAGTCGCTCAGCTTTCGGCCGATCGGATCCCTGATGATGGACTTAACGAGCGCTGGAGTGATAGATCGGGAGCTATCGTCAACTATCCGACAAGTGGTAACTGTCCGGAACAAGGTGGCTCATCAGGAGTCGGTCTCTCAGAGCCAGGTATCTGCTGGACTGGAACTACTTGATGAAGTGGAGCACCGTCTTTCGGAACTGCGAAGAAACTTGACCGGATCTGCGGACTGACATGCATAGACGTGTCCGGGCACCACGGCCGGATTGGGTGCAGGTACGGGGCGTCGGGTCAATGATCCCCTTACAGGCGCTTTTCAGAGCCGTCCCGCCGTCCGCCGCGGGCCAATAAGGTTAAGAGCTTGGCGCCTGGCGCATTTAGGCTAAGTGTTTGGGATCCTCCCACGCCTAAGATTCGCCCGCCTGGTTCTACTCGAGTCGGGCACCAGTGAGTCGGCTTCACCCAGCAGTAGACAGTATCTTTGAAAGAGCGGCATTGGGACGATCTGGCCGACGGCAAGCACCGCATGGATCTGATCGAGGGTTGCCGCCTTGTGGTTGTGCCGGAATACGGTGGCGGCGTTGGAGCACTCGGGGAAGAAGTGGGCAACCGCAGCCGTGGCACAAAACCCCTGGTCTCTTCTTACCTATGACAAAGATCATCCCCTTGCTACTCCAAAACGTCCTGCACTGCGCACAAGCGGTCATGGAACCTTCGTCTTGGACCTGATCGATTCCCGTGTTGCTACCATTGGCGGATCCGTCGTGGAATCGCCTCGTCCTGCCTCGCCTGGGTAGTGGCTCGAACCCGATCCGGTAAATGAAAGCCCCGTCAATGCAAGACGCTTTGACACCGATCGGCGGGACTATCTAGAGCCATCGCATGCCTCCGGCGCCACCACCGGAACCAAACCGCAGCGGCCCGCCTAACTTGAAAGCACCGGACGCCCAGTGGAACTCAAGTTCGTGCCGGGTCAGTAATATAGCGCGCTTGCATCGAGGAGCCAGGATGCAGTGCACGTTTGTCGATTTTGCCCACGTGCAAGAATGAAACCATGTGGACAGAAACGAGCGGCGTTATAGGTGTTGGTTATGAAGGGAAGGACCTTGCGTCGTTCCTTGAGGAACTGATGACCTGGAAAATCGGGACGGTCGTAGACGTCCGGTTGAACCCGATCTCCAGGAAGAAAGGCTTCTCAAAGAGGGCGCTGACCGAAGCTCTAGCCGAGGCCGGCGTCAGCTACAGCCACATGCCAGAGTTAGGAAATCCCAAGGACAACCGTGAAGGTTTTTGGGCTCCGGGCACCGCGGCAGCAAGGCTTGCGGGCGAACGTTTCGAGTCTCTGCTTGACAGTGAAGTAGCTGCTGAAAAGATTATTGAGGTCACCAACCTTGCCGCAGGGCAGCGTGTGGCCGTGCTGTGCTTTGAGGCGAGCGAGCTGTGCTGCCATCGCAAATTCGTTCTTGAGCGTGTCAAAGAACGACTGGCTGCTCTGGTAGGTAGCTAACGGGCCGCTGCGTAAACGCCCAAGACACCGAACGCCTGGGGTCTTTTCAGCTGGTTGCCCAGGAAAAACGCCGGACCGCGAGCCGGAGCGCATAGCTGATCCAGGAATCTCTTTTGGATTGCCGCTTTGGCGGCTGCGTCTGAGTCCCCCATATGCCGCCGCTGAAGTTCGGTGAATTCCCAATCCAGCAGCCCTTGCCGGTGTCCTTTGCAGGTTCTCGCAGCGCAGCGGTAGCGATAATGACCTTCAAACCTAGGCGGGGACAGGATCGACTTGTCCGTCCTTGGCCCGAAGAGTGTGTCTTGGTGCAGATGCGCTTCCATCTTGGCTTGTTGTTCGGAGGTCCACCCGTCGAACAGTCGTAACTCCAGCTTGTCGATGTCCGCCGGCACAACCGCAGCCAAGGATGGGCCGGCCGATCCGTTCAAGGCGCGGCTGTAGAGTTCGCAGGTGTTGAACGCACCGATGAGCGGATCAACGTGCGGGTGCCGCGGCTTCCAAGGCTCAAGGTGGGAGTCGATGGTCAAAGAGTCAAGGATCGGGGTGTAGCTCTCAGGTCGTCGATCCCTGGACGCAGGCGTGACATTTAGTTTCACGATGTCGTACTTCTTGAATTTCGCGTCGGCCTCGAGATAGCGAAACGGGATCGGGTAAAGACGAATCCATTCCGGGCCATCGTCCGTAAGTCTGAGCCCTGCCACACAAACAGTGTCACCATGATTAGCCGAGGGTTGCGGAGCGGCCTTGACCGTGATCAGCACTTTCGCCGCCGTAATACCCGCTCCGAGTTCCTTTTCATACTCCGGCCGGCCGTTAGCGAACAACCCTTCGCTGAACATCATGTCAATTGCCCCCCAAAATAATCCTCTGTCATGCGACTATCGGGACTGCACCCCCGCTCTTGGCGGCCGGTGCTACTGATATTGCATGGGCCAATGGCTCACTCGTAGTGATCATATACAGGATCCGCCGGTTGCAAAGGTTATGGCGGCCTCGGCACGCACCCGTTTACAAACGAAATTCCCTGCGCGGTCCTGAATCAAAAGCCAGGCAGTTCGCAGCCCTCTCGCAGTCCGCGGAAGTTTCCCAATGGTTTGCCGATTTTCAGTTCCCTCGCTGCCTGGTGATAGTCAGGAAATGCGGTGACGTTTGATCCCTTGCGGCTTCTATCTATCGTCTGTGTCAAAGCGTCCCGTCCGGAGGCCAAGATGCATTAAATGGAGCACTTCCTGTGTTTTCGCCTTCTCGGGATCGGAAAACTGTCGGTAGCGCCAGCTAACCTGAGTACTGTCATTCCTTCCGCCGTTGGAGTGGCAGCACACCGGACCGTTCCCTTGCACTGACGACGGTCTCGAACAGGGGGAAGCTTGCCTCAGCACACCATCGGACTTCTCCAGGTCCGCGTACTTCACAACCAGACAGATCAGGAAGTCCACCCATCAATTTTCGGGCCCGAGTCCAACGACCTCCTGACTGAATGGGACGCCTACGTTGATGGAATCCGAAGCTCCGGAGGCGTGCGACACCGGGAGCGGTTCCTCACAGTAGAGACCAAGAAATTGCGCGCATCCAAGCGCGAGGTGGAGTGCGAGCTCGACTACGGACACTTCGGCAACTCGCGCCGCGTCCGCGATTCCAACACCGGCTCACAGACAGGAAGTATCGCCGGCAATGAGGTGGCCAGCGATGCCCTACGCCTGCTCCATCGCGTACCGCTGCAAGGATCCTTCAGCTACATCGCCCATGAACAGATTGGGCGCCTGAGCTCGTCCGGCGTGCTGACCTCCGACTTCAAGAAGTGGTTTGGTTCGCGTCATGACGGCTATCGCCTTGAAATTGATTATGTCGAGGACGCCGATGCCTGGAACGATTTCCTGGATGGGGCCAACCTCCGCGAATTGACGTTCGTCGCGCGCAAGCCTGCCGAAGGTAATCGGGCTGGCCGCCCGACCAAGGAACTTTATGACGTCCGCCCAGACCGCCGCGGCGATGTACTGCCTCGGCGCTGGCTGGATCAGCTCCGATCAGACGGGCGCCTTCCTGCTAATCAGGTCCTCAGCGTGGCCATAGACGAATCGGATATTGAAGAAACCAGTGTTGTCGTCGAAAAAGACAAGCGTCGCCGGACCATTCACATTGGCGACGACTGGCCGCGCTTCGCCTGGGAAATTGAAGCCAACAGCAACGTGCGGCCCAGTGACGGCTCCCCGGGGTCGGAGCTGTTTGCTTCAGGTGCGGCTGCATGTTTCGGTTGTGGTGAGCAATGGGGCGGGGCGGAGGTCCTTGACTTGGCAGCTGTAAGAGTGGCCGTGCTGGCTGGCATCCGCGCCGCGCCATGCGCAGCGTACGTAAGTGCTGTCAGAAGATGACGTAGAGTTTGCGCAGTGTTTCGTGCAGTTCCCAGTTTCCGCTCCAGCCCCGCGGAATGAAGATTGTGTCGCCGGGCCCAACAAGCTGGGGCTCTCCGCCGTCGGGGGTGACGGTCATAGAGCCAGATAGAACGTGGACGAATTCGTTTGTTTCCAGGACCCAGCGGGACGGGCCTTTGGTGCATTCCCAGATGCCGGCTTCGGAGCCGTTCTCGTCCTTCCATAGGTAGCGTCCGCGAGTGTCCATTTGCCGGCCGGTCGCTTCAGGACAGGGGCCCCAGTCGTCCAGCTCTGTGACGTTCCGGGCGTCGCGGATCAGGTGGGCGGAAATGGAGGCTGTCTTTTCGGTCATTGATCTTGCCTTTCGTGCGGTCAGCGGCCGCTTTTACCGTAGATTTTGGTAGTGCTTTTCAGGGTGCGGTTCCTAAGGGGTCATCCAGCCCGCCTGCCAGTGGGGCTCGTTGCCGGCCAGGTTGAACTGGCTGATTCCTTTTGGATCCGAAAGACCGCGCCCATTTCCCCGCCGCTCAGTTGGTGTGAGGCCCGGCTAGTTTTTACGGCCTTCCTTGTTCAATGCCAGCGGCGGAACCCCGCGGCCGGCCGGATCTCCGGGCTCAGCAGTCAGGCAGCGCTATTTCCAAGCCAGTGCTGGCCGGATGGGACGGGTCCTTCTGAATGAAGGCGGCAGCTGTCTGTTAGTGCGCGGAAGGAGCGTGCGTGCAGCAGCTTGTCCCGAGGTGATGGGTGCGGGTCCCGTCTGAGCTCAGATTTCGGAGTATCGGAAGGAGTGGGATTCCAGGCCTTCGGGGTTGGGGCCGTAGATGGTGACCATCCGTGCGTAGACAGGCGCCCAGTACCGGCCCTTTCGGCCGGGATTTACGCGTGCCGCATCGCCCGGCCTGAGGATGACCGTCTTGCCGTCGCTTTCGATGTGGAGTTCGCCCTCCAGGACGAAGTTCGTCTCGGTGTGGGGATGGAAGTCCTCCCAGGCACAGGAATGCAGCTCCCACTCCGAAAGTATGAAGTCCTCCCATTTGCCTACTGAGGGATGGGAATTTATGAACCTGCAGCTCAGTCCCTGCCATTCATCCTTCATGGCCTTCATGGATTGTGCGGGCCAGAAATCGATCGCTTTCCCCGTCGATGTCGAGGGCTGAGAGGTGGTAGTCGCCATTGTCCTTAACCGTTTCTTCCGTGGGAAACCCGCTTCGCGGGTGGTTTCATCAAGCTCAAGTTCGCGCTGTCGTGATGTGGATCACTTCGCTGGCAATACTGTTACATGGACATGCGTCCAAGTCAACAGTTCAATTCGGGACTTCGGGAAACGGACCAAGGGGAAAATGTCCTTCTGCGGGTACCCCCAGAAGGACAGGAGAATTGTCGGAGCGTTGCTCCTGCGGGATCGACCATGAGACGTCGCAACAAAGAAATGGTTGACGAAACAAGTATTCGCCTTTTAGGCTTTTACTTGAAGCTACAACTATTCACCGTACTTCTATGTACCCCGCACTCCAGCCCGACTGGCTGCAGTGCCACGACGGAAAGGAAGACCGAATGTCTTCACAGGCCCGTACCACAGCCACCCGATCCACTGTTGCCCGCACCATCCTGCGCCTTGCCTTGGGTGCCATCTTCTTCACCCACGGCTGGCAGAAGATCTTCGACTACACCATCGCCGGCACTCAGACGGCCTTCACCCAGATGGGCGTACCGGCAGCCCAGCTGATCGCCCCTGCGATCGGTTTCCTCGAACTCGCCGGAGGCGCGGCCATTATTTTCGGCATTCTGGTCCGGCCGATCGCCATCCTCCTGGCTGCAGACATGCTCGGCGCCCTGTTCCTGGTACACGCCCCGGCCGGTATCTTCGCCGACAAGGGCGGATATGAGCTCGTACTTGTCCTCGCGGCGGGCGCAGCCGCCCTCGCCATCGCAGGTGCCGGCCGCCTCTCTGTCGACGCCCTGGTCTTCGGCCGCAGCAAAAACCGCACCGTCGCCGCCCTGGCATAAGTGCTACACATCCGCAAAATACGGCCATGGGCGGTACCCGCATTGCGGGTACCGCCCGCGGCCGTATCAGAAGAAAACCGTCCCGGCCGCCGGCACTCCGGAGCGTTAAGTCGAGCACTCCCCCGGCCCAACAGAAGCTGAAGCGGTGCCGCCAGCTGCTCTGACTCAACCCCCGGCCACGTCCGACAGTGGCCGGCCTGGCCCGCCCAAGCCTCCCTTCCCTGGGCGGGGAAAGCGGAAGGGTGCCATTTCCAATCTGGAAGGCCACGACGACGCGGCCGTCCGATTTCCTGGCTCCCGCCGGAAGCGGCGACGGAACGGAGGCGGAACAGGCCCCTATTTCCCGGGGTGGCAGGGAGCTGAGGCCAGGTTAGTAGAGGCCATTGGGGAGTCGGCCAAAGGCCTGAAGCCTGCCCCGCACATGGACAAACTCCTACTTTTTGAACATAGACCGTTGACTTGGACCAGCGTCCATGTCAAAGTTTGTGGGACGAACCAAGTGACTGGCATCACACGAAAGGGCTCGATGCGGAGCCTGGCCGGACCTTTAGAAATTAGGCGATGCCGGATTTGCGGAAGATTCTCCAGCACTCCCGACCGGGTCCTGGCCCGATCTTCGGCCAGTCGTATTTGCAACCACAAAAGATGTGCAGTCCTGACGACGATGAACAGTTCTGCCACATCTTTCGCAACGTAAACCTCTGACAGGAGAACCCAATGGAGACCCTCGTAGGAACTTTGAGCAAGGCCGGATCCATCCACAAGGTAGTAGGCGGCTATGTCGGCCTGCCGCCGATGAACGAGCCCGGGACGGAGGCTGCAATCGGTGACTCCCTCCACAACCCGGAAGGCTCGGTCATGTGCGCCGGCTTCTTCGAGCTGACGGCTTCCGAGCCCCTGGTGTACACGTACACCTACGACGAAATGAAGGTCGTCATCGCCGGTGAATTCATCCTCACGGACGAGGCTACCGGCGAAGTCACTCACGCCAAGGAGCGCGACGTGCTGTTCTTCCCCAAGGGAACCACGGTCAGGTTTGAGACTCCCGAGTATGGTCTGGGGTTCTTCGCCGGCGACCGCTCCTTCGCCCCCTAGAACCAACGTTGTGTTGGCGCCTTGGCCACGGGCGGCGTCGTGCGGAGATCTGCGCCTTGCCGGCGCCTTTCCTTTACTCGTCACCCCGCAAGCGCGCGGATGGCTCCCGGCAGTCTTGCGGCTGGCACGGCCCCCTAGCCGGCGCTGAGCCGGTGCATTCAAAGTCTCTACAGCCCTGAACCGGATGAGGTCCAATCGCGAACCTGCCCCCGGACGGACTTTATTCGATTGGAACTTCCGGCCTGGGACCGACCAGGGAACGGGCCGCGAACATCACCATCTTGTGCTGCCGCGCGCAGCACAACACCAGAATTGGAGTTGGATCGTTGAGCATCACCATGACCACGAAAGACCCTGATACGGCGCCTGCCGACGTCATCAGGGACCGCGGGCCCAAGATCAACTGGCGGGTCCTCATCATCGCAGCAGCCATCACCCTGGGCTTCTCCATCTGGGCGATCATGACGCCCGGTAACGCCGAGGACACCATGAAAGCGGTGGTGGGCTGGACCGCGGAAAACCTCGGCTGGGTGTACGTCCTCACCGTTACTGTCGTGATCGGGTTTGTCCTGTGGGTGGCCCTGTCCAAGGTGGGCTCGATCCGGTTGGGTCCTGACCACTCCCGTCCCCAGTACAAACTCTTCACGTGGGTGGCCCAACTGTTCGCTGCCGGTGTCGGCATTGACATGCTGTTCTATTCCGTGACCGAACCCATCACCCAGTACATGTCTCCCCCGTCAGGCCAAGGCCAGACGGCTGCCGCCGCCCAGGACGCCGTGGTGTGGACCATGTTCCACTATGGCATGGCCGGCTGGGCCATGTACTCGCTGCTGGGCATGGCCATGGGCTACTTCGCCTACCGGCACGGCAAACCGCTGTCGATCCGGGCCGCTCTGTACCCGCTGCTGGGCAAACGCGTTCACGGCGGCGTCGGCGACACCATCGACATCATCACCCTGGTCGGAACCGTCTTCGGCGTCGCCACGGCAATGGGCATCGGCGTCGTGCTGCTGAACGTCGGCTTCTCCATCATGTTCGGCCTCGAGCAGGGCCTGGCACTGCAGATCGCACTGGTGCTTGTCGCCGTCGTGCTGACCATCGGCGCCTGCACCTCCGGCGTCGACAAAGGAATCCGGTGGATCGCCGAACTGAACATCTGGAGCGCCGCGGCGCTGCTGCTGTACATCCTGGTGACCGGCAAGACTTCCTTCCTGCTCAACTCCCTGGTGGAGAACATCGGGCAGTTCATCGTCACCATGCCCGGCCGCACACTCCAGACATTCGCCTACGAGCACGGCGGCTCCGAGTGGATGGGCGGCTGGACCCTGTTCTTCTGGGCCTTCTGGCTCGCCTGGGGCCCGTTCGTCGGCCTGTTCCTGGCACGGATCTCCCGCGGCCGGACGCTGCGGGAGTTTGTGATCGCCGCGATCACCGCCCCCGTCCTGTGCGACTTCCTGGTCGTGAGCATCTTCGGCAACAGCGCCATGCACGAGGTCCTGGGCGGCAACAAGGACTTCGCCAAACTCGCCATCGAAAGCCCGGAACAGGGCTGGTACGCGCTGCTCGGAATGTTCCCCGGCGCCCCGCTCCTGATCGGGCTGGGCACCTTGTCCGGCATGCTCTTCTACCTCACCAGCGCCAATTCCGGCGCGATGATGATGTCCAACTTCTCCTCCACCATCCCCGACCCCTCCCAGGACGGGCCCAAATCGCTGCGCATCTTCTGGGCCCTGGTCACCGCCCTGCTGACCATCGCGATGCTGGTCGCAGGCGGGGTGAGCACCATGGAACACGCCACGCTCATCTTCGCCCTGCCGGTGACCATCATCGCCTGGCTGGTCATGGCCTCCTTCACCAAGGCCCTGCGTATTGAACGCGCCCAACGCGAAGGCCGGGTACTGCGCCGACGGTCGACGGCCGCCGACGGCGGGCACGCCCCGGAGCGCACCTGGCGGCACAGGCTCTCCGGGCTGCTGTCCTACCCCTCCAAGAAACAGGCCGCCCAATTCATGGAAGAGACTGTGCATCCGGCCCTGAACGAACTTGTCGGCGAGTTCACCAAGCAGGGCCACGAGGCAAGCCTGGACATTGTCCCGAACGACCGGACAGGCATTTCCAGTTACGCCCTGGTGGTCAGCGTTCCGGACCACCCCGACTTCCTCTACGAGGTCCGCGCCGTGGAAGCCCCAATGCCCGTGTTCGGCGGGCGGATGTTCCCGGAAACCGAGATCTACTACCGGGTGGAAGTCTTCACCCAGACCGGCTCGGAAGGCTACGACCTGATGGGCGTAACCCACGAGCAGATGATCGACGACGTCCTGGCCCGGTACGAGGCACACCTCGGCTTCCTCACTTACCTGAACCAGCAAGACGGCGAGAGCACCGGCATCCGCGTCGAGAACTGACCCGGTCACCTCACGGGCCAGTCAGCAACGGTTGCGCCTTCGGGAAGCTCTGTAGCGTCATGAACCCCGGCGCGCGCAACTAACCCGCATGGTGGGCGACGAATTCGCTGCCCACCATGCGGGTTGTGTCGTTGCATCCCGTTCGTGCCATTCCCTGCACACCCGGCTACCGCGATTGAAAGTGTTCGCGACGGATGAGTGACCCGATCCGCAACGTGGGCACCGACGCGGCTGCAAGTTCCAAGGCCGTTAGGGGCGATACGGTGCCGCCAGGGCCGGTACCGTAGGGGCAACATCCACCGGTCACACTGTCAGACACCCGGTAGGCCCCAGCGACAGAATCTGATGCCGATGACCTGATATCGGGAGAGGCGTCCCCGCCGGTACCCTCACTGCGTACGCGACGGCCTTGACGGCCGAAGGAATCCCCGAGTTTGTTCTCCCCGCGGCCCCTGGCCCCGGAAGGCTTCCCGGCCGACTTTTACACTCCCGGATGCACGGCGGCATGAGAGAAGGGAGGGTGTCATGCTGAAGGCATGAACGACGGGCAATAGTGCCGGCACAGCGGGAAATCCGGGACCCAACCGGGGGCCAAACCTGCCGGGCATCCCACGGCCCAGCTAGCCGTTTCTGTCTGGCTACGACCTGGGCGGGCCGGAAGACGGTATCGAAGACAAGCCGGCGGACGGATCCTGGCCCGCCAAGGTTTAGACGCCGGATTTGGCCAGCAGGGCATCCACCATCGTGAAGAACATGGTTCGGTGATCGGCACCTGTCGGGTCCGTCAGATATTGAATGGCCGCCCCGTCGTAAATCATCAGGAAAGACCTCACAAGCATGGGAAAGCCCATAAGGCACTCTTCACTGCTGTTTTTGGCCGCGGAGGAGAAGATGTTTCCCAGCTCTGCTACATAGGCCGGATAGACTTTCGCGGCCAGCGGACTGGCGGGGGCATTGCGTGTTGCCCACAAAATCATTTCAATCTCAGCAAGAATGCTTGCCGGCTCCTCCTCCAGCGCACGCCAATAACCCTCGGCTACTTGCTCCACAGCCTTACGAAGTCCTAAGTCGATCGGGGCGACGTTGGAAAAAAGACTCAGGTTTTTCAGCCAGGCCTCCGCGGCTGCCTCCATGATCTCGTCCTTGCTATTGAAGCAATAGTGCGCGGTCGCCAAAGGGGCATGAGCCTCCTTGGCTATGGCCCGGACCGTCACCGCCTGAACGCCCTCGCGACGCATTAGGTCAACCGTCGCCGCAATCAGCTGTTCTCGTCGTTGTTCAGCGGGTATCCGCATCGCGCACTCTCCAGTCTCCCGTTTCCGGCCCAGCAGGGGCCATCCCATAAGACTATTGTCTTACCCCCTTGTCCAGAACCGTTGACTGGAACAGATGTCCCCCAGCCCAGCCGGTTCAGCCTCGATGTCCTTGCGCCGAGCTGTCATAACGCCCAAGATGGGCCCCGTATAGCCTTCCAGGTGGGACGGGGCCCATCGTTGGCCTCGTTAGGCTCGGGTGACGGTGAGCATCACGTTGGGGCAGGAGTCCGCGTACCGGATCAATGCCGCCTTTTCTGCGGCGTCCACCCGCAGCCCCCAGCGGATCTTAACTGCGGCCCACTGGCCGATGTAAAAGCACTTGTTTGCCGGCGGCATCCATTGCTCGGGGCCTTTGGCCTGTTTGGCAGAGTTGAGCGCAGACGTTTGCGTGTTCAGCGTGCGCGCGTCCCCGAGGTCGTTGTAGAAAGCCACCCGCCGCGCCTGCGACCAGTATCGGGCGCCGGAGCCCCACGCCTCGGCAACGGGAACGGTGTGGTCGATCTGGACCGTTGTTGGCGAAGTGTGGACGCGGTTATCCCATGTAGTGACCCATCGTCCGCGGGTTACGGTGCATGAGCGGCTCGAGTACGTCAGGGCAGCTTTCGTTTCCTGGATCAGGACTTCATGGCGCGTGTTCTGGCAGTCGCCGTTGGCGTCCTTCCAGTCACCGAAGTAGCGGGCCCTGTCGTAGCCTGCGTTTACCTCGGGTGTGACAACGAGGGCACGGACGGCAGTCCGCAGAGGCGCCTTATACACCGTCACGGCCTGGGCCGGGCCTACGAACCCGGTCAGCAGGAGCGCGGCGGCGATGCCGAACGCCGAGAATGTTCTTGCAAGCGTCATTGCCCGCGCGGTCTTGAATGGCCCCGTTGTTTGGGCGCGGCTGTACTCGGATTGGTTGACCATCGTGGTTCCCCCATATAGCTCTGAATCTGGCTGCCCGATTAGGGCGTGAACTAATGGTGCCATAACGGACGGACAACAAAGGCGACACACCGGCGCTAATACTTGACTTCTGCACACTTTCAGTCCGTGTGGAATCGGTGGCGGCGCCTTCCTGCTCGTGTGCGGTCTGATCCAGGGCTTCTCAAGCCTCGGAAGCAGTTGCGGTGCCCCGTTCAAGAAAGCAGTCGTGGCCGGGCAGGTCCAGACGTCCGATTGGTGTCGTCCCTCTTATCGCGGAAGGCGCCGTGTCGCTTTCTGCGGGTACCTAGTCGGCGCCGGTCCGGTGTCAGGCCGGAGCTGTCCGCGACAAGTTCGTCACGCTTGCGCGCCCGGCTCTGGGACGCCCTCGGCGTGCTGGGCGCCCTTCGTTCGCCGCTGGGCAACTTGCCTGGCCGCGACTTCAGCTGCGGACGGCTGGTGTGCCCCGTTGGTCAGCGCGAGCCCCATGCCGAATAGCCCGAAAATGAAGCCCCAGACCACGAGCCGTTCGTAAAGGCCAGCCAAGCCCCATTGGAGGTCCAGACTGAAAAACACCCGGGCCAGTTCAGGGACTCCGAATCCAATCGCCCCGACAACGCTGATGGCAGCAAGGCCAAGAATGGCGAAGGCTGTCTTTGGCCGAGGTTTGAGCCACAGCAAGCCCAGCGTGATGAGCGTCGCGACTGACCCGACAACGACGATGCTCGTACTCACGACATGCCAGAAGAGCAGATAGTCTTCCGGGAAGGTGCCGACGCCGATTAGAGCCACCCCGGTCACTCCTAAGGAAATCCGGACCGCGGTCGTGAGCCCGTGCAGCCGATCGAGTTCGCGCCCATGATTATTCTTCGAATCGGACTCTTCTATGAGTTTCGGGAAGAGGCCACCCACGCGGAGCACCGTGGATGTGATCAGCGAGGCCGCGACGAGGGCGCCCACGCCGAGGACCATGAATGAGAGGTCCATGATCACGAATGACGAGCCGCAATTGTTGGCGTTGTCGCAATGTCTGGCTCCCAGGGCACTGATGACGTTATACCGGTAGTCATAGTGGTTCCAGGTAAGGTGCACGAGGTACTCAACAGCAAAGTATTGAAGGGCGCTCTTGGCTGCCCATGAGCCGATGATGTGTCTGCTGTCGGCGGCGCTTGGGTGGCGGTTCGTCGACCAGGCCCCGAGCAGTCCAATATTGGTGTCAGCGACGCTGTCCATGACGATGATTAAGGCACCGTGACGATCCAAATACAAGCGGGTGGGCAACAGCTGAGGTCCCTGAACCAGCAGCGGCCCCACGGGTCTGACGGAAGCCATCAACAATGTCCGGGCACCGGCCGTGGCCAAGAATGTGAATGGCAGAGTTATCTGGCTCGTTTCTCGCAGGGCTAATCCCGATGGAACCGGCCATTCTAAACTCGCTTCTGGCTTCCTCTCTTCAGGCGGAAAACTCGGCTCTGGCCTCCGGTTTCCGGCGAATCGTACAGCCGTGCCGGGTCAATCGAAGCCGCTGGGAGCGATGACTTCCCATTCCCCGAAAATTTCCAGACCCGCTGATGCTGCCAGGGTTTTTGAGGCGTGGTTTTCCCGTTGGCACCGATATTGGGGTTCGTACCCCTGATCGAAGGCGTACGCGCTGATCGCACGTACCACTCGCTTGGCATGGCCGTTTCCCCGGAACGCCGGAAGGGTAAGAATGCCGATGTCTGCAATGTGAGCGCCTTCCCAAGGGTACATGCTGGCGGCGCTGACCAGCTGCCCATGGTCCAAGCAACCAAATACTGCCCAGTGGTCGAGTTCGACGTAGGCCTCAGCCAAATCCCGTTCTGGGGCAGCTGACTGAAACTCCTCAAACAGTGCACCGTCCCGGCCCCGAAGCAGGTGCCTGACACCTCCTGCGTCTTGTCGCAGCAAATCGGCCTTGGAGGGGTCAGGATAGTAGAAAAGGCAATCTGGGCTGTGCAGCCTGATTGCCCCGACCTTTAGGGCTAGCCTAAATGCCGGCTCCGACAGCGGTCGCCGTTGATGAAGGTCGAGTTTGTAGGCCAGCGCGGGAGTCAAGGCGGCCATCACCTTGCCTTCGTTCGTCCTCAGTACCGTGACGCGCCGTTCATGGCTGAGCCTGGGATTAATGATCAACCGAAAGGAATCGTCGTCGCTAAGGACGTCCCCATTATCAAAGGGAGTTCGCCAAAATTCATTTACCGTTCTCGAAAACGACGTCATGTTCACCCTTCCATCCTTTTTCTCGAGAGTAACCGTCGCGGCAGTTCAGGTATTGCGTAATTCATATCCCAGGACGAACTGATCTGTCCTGATGGCTTAGGTCAGGTTGCGATTTTAATTCCGCCCAGACAGGATGTCACCTGACTTTGTTCATAGACGGAGTATCCTACCGCTCAGGGAACTGGCCCGGGTTGCGGCTTCCAGGGGTCTACCCCCTGGTGGCTGTGTTCCGTTCTGGAGAACGGACTCATGCTTGTGCTGCACTGGGCCGCTCGTGGTGTCGCCGGCAATCGAGGCCGTCCGAGAGATCTAACGGATTAAAAAGGTTCATCCTCCCCCGGCCGTCCGAAGGGCGCCATCGACGGGGCCGTGGACATGCCGACCTGCTGTCAGGGGCGGTGGTCTTTGTAGTCAACCGTTTCGCGTCTGGTTGCTGCGCGGGGTGCGCAGGAATGTATTGACTTTGGTCACTGCCTCGTGGCCGGCCACAAGCAGAACGGTCCCGGAGGGAAGGACGACGAGGACGACTGAAGCCACCGCGGCCCACGTCGTCGACGACGAGAAATCTGGCCTTCCCAGTTCGTCTATGGCCAGGTGAAGTATTTGGACGACGCCGGGCAGCGTTACCTCCATGAGGTACCAGCCGGCGAGGGCCAGTCCTGGTATGTACAGTGCGAGGTAGCGGCGTGCCCAGCTGAGTTCTTTCGGTGTTGCCTGGCCGAGTACCTCGGTGTCCTCAGTGGTGGGCTTCCCCAGCCAGGAGTGCAGCACTGCGGTCTTGGTTCGCCAGAGTGTACGGGAACCGCTGAAGGTGGCCAGGACGGCGTAAAGATCGGTGCGCATGAAAAGGGCGGATTGGGCTGTGAGTGCGGACAATTGAAGGACGACCGCCATCCGGATCCAGGAGATCGCCATTTCGCCGAGGCGCGGTCCGGCTGCCTGACAGATGATGAGCAGCAGCCCTGTTATTGCTGCATCAATGGTGATCCCGGCGATGAGCGGCCGGTACCTTTGCCGCCGAGGCAGGCTCCACAGACGCGTGAGGTCGGTTTGCGCCGTGACGAAGTACATCCGGCGGCTGATGGACAGCGTGCTTCGAACCCCTTCGGACGCGGCAGCCAATACGTGAGCCGCTTCGTGGAGGACGGTGCAGAGGCATGAAATCACGGTAGCTGTCAGGAGGCTCACCAGGGGTGATCCCCCGACGTTGAAATCGGCGGGGGACGGACGGAGATCCGGGTTTCCAATGATGAGCGCGGCTCCCGTGAGTCCCAGCCCCACTTGGGCCCACGTCCCGGCGGCGCCAAAAAGCAGGCGACCGGCCCGGGCACCGCGTGGTGCTTTTTCCGGGCGGTGCCGTGCGAGGGGTTGCACGAGGACGTTCTCGTCTTCGAGCTGGCGGAGGAAGGAAGCGACGTCGACAGGCTGTCCCATGAGCGTGGCGGCACGGGCCTCACAATCGGCGACACCGGATCCGGATTGGAGCCACGTAAGGATGAGCGCGCCGATTTCAGGTACATCGACGTACACGCCGCTGATGCTGCTGCCAACGATGTAATTGGTTCCGTCTTGGACGATCGATATGTCGCGGAGCCGGTCGTCGGGAATCACGGTGTGCCCATGGGTGCTGACAGCACGGCGGCCCGTGGGCAGTAGGGGCATGCTGGGTGGTTCGTCCAGCGTTCGGAGTGCACGGACATTGACTCAGCCAAACTTATCCAGTGATATGTGGCGGCGGCGACGGGGAGCTCGTACTGGCTGATGTATCGGAGCGCCTCCAGACTCATCAGGCCCGACAAAATTTGGGCGACGGGCCCTGTTCCGCGATTTACAAGATCAGGTTGAAAAACCAGCCGGGACTGGAGCGGGTGGTCCCGACCCTCCAGGTTTGCCTGTCGGTGCAGCTCAAGGCACATCCGGCAGGCAGAGCCGCCAGGGTCGACCGACCAGTAGAACAGCGTTGATTGCTGCAGTCCGCCAGTAACAAAGGGCACACCCAGTTCCTGGCAGGCGGCGTTCACCAGCAGTTGAATATCGGACGGGCTGTCAATGGCGAGTATGACGATATCCGTTCCGGCCGCCAGTTTCAGAATCTGATGGACTGTGGTTATCCGTTGGTTGATTCCCTCGACGCAGGTGCTGTGCGAGTACGCCCGTGCCCACTCTGTAGCAGCGTCGACCTTGGGAAGGCCGATGGAATGTTCGCCATAGCAGAACTGCCGGGCCAGGTTCTTTTCCTCCACAGTGTCCTCATCGACGATGCGGATTGATCCGACCCCTGCGCCGACGAGGGCCTGGAGTATGCCACTGCCGGCACCGCCCGCGCCGAGCAACAGCACGTGTGACGCCGCTATGTCGCGTTGAAAGTCCGCGGCAGAGCGGTCAAGGTCGCTGAACAGGTCAAAGAAGTGCAGATTGCTGGCCTGCCGGGTCTGCACGGGCCTTGGAAGGCTGTCGCGCGTTCCAGCTTCGTGCACGAGCGCGAGTCCGTTCAGGACTTCAACAGCAGCGACGACGTCGTCAGCGCTCCACGAGAAGCCCTGCTCCTGCATTCGGGCAGCGACCTGCGTGATGGGGCGTCCATCTGTAAGCAGATGGAGAAGCTGGCTGATGCTGCCGTCGGGATCCTCAAGTTCCACGCGCTCGTGGGCGCGGCGATACACCAAGACGCCGGTATCCGTTTTGACGACCGGCACAGACTTAAGTTGGGGACGTTTCATCGCGGTTCCTGAAAGTTGACTCTTTTAGCTGGGGCATGTTGCTGACCCGACAGCACGGGTCAGCAACATGTCTTTGACGGCTACAAGCCGCCTTCCTGACGCGGATCGGGATGGGGACGGGTCGCCTGGATTCGCTCGACTTTTACAATTGTGATCTTCATGGCACACCTCCTTTCGATCGTGTAGGCCATACATCGAGGTTGCCCTTTACCCGCTTTCTGGTCATCGGTAATTCGACGTATATGGAGCTGCCGAAAGATTTAGTTGGAGGTGTCGCCGGAGTCGCCAGCGTTTATATGACCGTGCCGGATCGGGCACAGCCACTCACCTGAGTTGGCAACGAACAGAAGTTGGTCATCTCCTACGCTGGGGTGCTCGCGTCTGATCTCGCGGTAAGACCCACGATGGAACTCGGGGCGGCAGCGCCAGACAAATGATCCCGAGGCCGGCCACGGAACGATATGGCCTTATGCGCAGTGCTTCGAAGCTCTAAGGTGTGAACACGCGTGGCCGCGGGGAGTCACAGCCGCGGCCTCGCGCAGGACGAAAGGAACGGCACTCGATGAGGTACAGGCGCAGTCCTGGAGCGCAGCAGTGATAGCAGGACGAGCGAAGGAACGGCAGATCCTGTCTGAGTTGGCAGCCTCCACCCGTCGTGGAAAGGGCCGGCTCGTCCTCATCTCTGGAAGCGCAGGAATTGGGAAGACAAATCTTTTGGAGTGGTTCGAATCGCAGTGGACCGCCGATGAGGGTGTGGTTCTGGGCGCCAAGGGAGCCCCGCTGGTAGGGAAGGAGTTTCCGTATTTGCCATGGGAGCGGGCCTTTGAATCACCACGTGGATGCACGGACGCGGGATTGCTGTCCGGTTTGGCTGCCGTTGGTAATCTCCTCGGGCATCCTTCAGGGCGTTTGAAAGTGGCTTCGTTTTGGGGCGACCTGGTTGACGTTGCCGACAGTAAGCCGCTCCTGATTGCGCTGGATGACGCGCAATGGTTTGACGCCTCGTCACTGGCACTTCTGGGCGCGGGGCTGGAGGAAATACCACGTGCCAAGGTCCTGGTCGCCGCGGCTTTTCGTCCGGCCGCCGATCACTCGTCTCGGCTGAGCAGGTTGCTCCCCGAATGGGAGCGCCTGGAAATGTGCCACCGGCTCCGTCTGGGCGCATTGGACGATCCGGCGATCGCGCAGCTGCTTCAATCGGTCACTGACGACAAACTACGTGAAGAGATTGTCGTCCGCGCGGCGGGAAACCCGTTCTTCGCTCTGAGTTTGCTCAGTGGCGCCACATCGGGCCACGAAGTCGGACTCTCCGAGTCCTTTGTCGAGTTTCTGCTGGCGCAGCTTCACCATGCGGGCCCCAAGGTGCAACAGATCATCGAGTTCGTTGCCCTAGCGGGCAACGAACTCGAACTGCAAATACTCACCCGCGCACTGGGAGGAAACGAGCACAAGACTGAAAGCCAAGTGCTTGCAGGCGTACGACAAGGAGTCCTGAAACTGCGGCACGAAGACGGGACGGTGGCCGTTGCCCACGACCTGATCGCCGAAGCGGCCCTTCATACTCTGGGGCCGCTTGGCCGACGCGAAATTCACCGGGCACTCGCCGCCGCCTACGCTGAAGTTGGCGGCGGTCACGGATCCGCCCTCAGAGCGGCCCAGTGGTGGGCTGCCGGCGAGTGGGCCAGCGCATTTCCTGCGTACGTCGAAGCCGCCCGGGAAGCAGAAACCATTGGCGCCTATCCCGAACAATGGGCGAGCCTTCGGCGCGCTATTTCCGCAGCTGACCAGTTAGCTACCACCCATCAAGGGCCCGACGCCCGTCCTCTGCTGCCTGTGGCGGCGGAGGCAGCCTATCGTTCCGGAGAAGCGCAAAGTGCGGTAAATCTGGCAAAGCGGTTCCTCGAAGGCACAGTATCGGATGAGGTCGCCAAGGTGAATGTACTTGAACGGCTGGTGCACTACTTACGGTGGACCGGTGACGGCCGGTCCGCGCTGGACACGGCCCGGCAAGCAGCCGGTTTAGTGGCAGAACAGCAGGTGGACAACCAGACGAAATTCAATGTCTTGGCCACATTTGCCTCCGTTTTGCTCGTGTCGGGTGCCCATGACGAAGCCCTCAAGGAGGCGCTTCACGTCCTTGAGGCATCGAAGTCGATTATCGGCCGTCCGGAACTCACTGAGGTCAGGGCCAACCTGCTGATCACGGCGGGAGTCGCAAAGAGCCTCGGTGGCGATACTGGCGGGGGGCTGGCACTGCTCGATGAAGCCCTCCTGCTGGCACGTAGAACGCCCGGCGGAGAAGCGGAACTGCGAGCCCTCAACAACCAGTCATTCGTCCTTCAGGGCGAAGGCCGCTATGAGGAGGCAGCGAGCAGCGCCCTGGAAGGCATTCTGCTGGCCCGAGAACGGCATCTGGACCGAAGCGTCAACGCGCTCCTCCTTGCGAATCTTGTCGGCTGTCTGGAGACTCTGGGACGCTGGAGCGAGGCGATGAGTCATGTAGACGACGGATTGGCAGCCAGCGCTGCTCCCGAAGTACGGGCCAGCCTGCTGGCCAATGCCGCACACATCCTTGCATTCCGTGGAGAAACCGAACGGGCGCGGAAAGCTGCGGCTGATGCCGCGCACGAAATTGTCGGGTTGACTGCCGTGGGAATGCAGGCCCAGATCGCGGTCGCCGCCGCCGACGTTGAACTCGCGGCCGGATCCGCGAGTGGCGCCCTGAGCATCGCGATACAGGCGCTGTCAGACCGGGTCGAGTCCGACGACGAAGTCGACATCCTTAACCTTACGGTCCTCGGCCTTATGGCTTTTAGGGCGGCCCGGCATCTACTCCCAGAAGACAGCGCTAGAAAGCATCGAGCTTTTCTTACGGATCAGGTCGTCACCGCTGAAGGCAACGCCGACAGCCAGTCACATGACCGGTTGCGCTCGGCTTGGGTCGCCACGAGCCAGGCGGCCGCGCACGCTGCGGACGGTCTTTCCGCCACATCAGAATGGCAGGCGGCCGCTTCCCTTTGGAAGGACCTCAACGTCCCTGTGTGGCTGATCCGATGCCTTATTGAATCCGCCGAAGCCGACGCCCACCATGACCGGCCCCGCGCCACCAAAAGACTTTCTGAAGCCGCGCAGGCCGCGGTCAAACTGGACGCACCCATCCTCATCAAAGAGGTTCAAGCCCTGGCCCAGAGGGCAAACCTCCGGCTCGAAGGACCGCCGGCAGCGAAGCAGCCGCCACTGCCGGCTAATCTAACCCCCCGTGAACATGAAGTCCTCATCATGGTGTCAAACGGAGCCACCAACCGGATGATCGGACGTGCCCTGTTCATCTCCGAAAGAACCGCCGGCGTCCATGTATCAAATGTCCTTCGCAAACTCGGCGCGAAAAACCGCGGAGAAGCAGCAGCCATCGGCTACCGCCTCAACCTCACGAATTGACCAATACCTCTACGAACTCAAGGGCTTAACTATAATGTGCCTACCAAGCTCCACGGGGTCGACATACCAACCGATGGTGCCGGTGAGCACACGCGATACTGTGTTCTCCATCAGTACTGGCGTGCCAGCATCGGCGACCGACCACAGTTTACTGAGCCACACAATCGCATCCTGTGGCGGTTGTTTACCGGTGAAAAGTGCTGCGCAATACGCCCTCGGTTCCCCTCCCCCGTCCGAGACCTCCAGCGCAACCTGGTACGGAAGTTCCTTATCCTGAATGTGTTCCAGCGGGGCGCCGGGTCCATCCTGCGACCACGCTTCATTCCACCACGTCACAATCTTCTCGACGTTGACATTATCGATCCGATAGACAATTACCCACGACTCACCGTTTACCCGCGACTCATCGTTCTCGGTCATGACATGCCTTTCTCATGGCTGGATAACCGCACGTTCGCTGCTCCGCTAAGGAGACACGCCGCAAGCCAAGGCTGAGCGTCAGCCAGTGCAGTAAGTAGTTATGTTGGACGCTGACCAGCCAATGGTCAACCCGTCTGGGCTTGGCGCGCGTTGGAGCAAATGCAAATGCGAGGGACACAGCCTGTGAGTGCTGAGAAACCAGAGATTGGGAGACCTTCTTGGGGCGTCTCTGACCACGCCCGTGCAGTCAGCGATTCGGTCAGACCCTCGGGGCGGAGTCCAACCGATGCTGTGCAGGTGTTCCCCACATGCCAGGCTCCCAGAGGGCGATGGTGCTGATCTCGTTTGGCGATGTCATCGAGCGGACCTGCAAACGCGCCGGGCTGCCTAACGTCGGCCCGCATCGGCTGAGGCTTGCATTGGCCGGTGAACTGCTCCGGAAAGGCGCAGGTCTGGTGGCAATCAGTCAGGGCCTTCGTCACCAGGATCTGGCCACGACCGCCCCCATACCAAGGTCAACCTGGACGCGCTACGCCTGGTTGCCCTGCCATGGCCGGAGGATGTGCGATGAGCGCGTTGGAGCACGATCTCGCGGACTACCTCCAACTGCAACGACCGCTCGGACACGAACTCGCCTGGCCCGATGGGCACAGTGCCGCAGCACCTAAATTTCTTGAATGCTCCTAATACGTCGAATTACAGATGTTCGAAATAGAGACCCAGGACAAACTTGAGATATCGGACGACCAGCAATAAAGAACAGAATTCCCCGTGTCGGACTCGTATCACGGAACCTGTGCGAACGCCCGATGAATTCAATTTACATTGCAATTAATTTATAAGGAAATTCAATGTATGCCATCTCTCCAGCCATGGGTGCATCCACTTTGTACCCGCCATGCCTGACCCGAAAGGAACCTTCATGAACATCAAGACCATACTGGTCGCCCCCGCGATGATCGCCTCGGCGCTGCTTGCCGGCGGCGGCCCTGCCTCGGCAGCAACACTGACCCCGACGAGCACGCAGGCGTCCCCCACATCAACGCCGATGTCCATCAGTGACGGTGTGCTTATCGGTTACGATTCATCCCGGTCCTCAGACGGCAAGTTCAGCGCCGGGTCGGCGACGTGGACGCGGAGCAGCAACCAACTCGTGACTTCGCTTCATGTCTCCACGCCATACATCTTTGTCGCTGCACGGGGCACGGTCACCGCGACGATCTACGGAGACACTCCATTGGGCAAGATCCCGCTGTGGAGCGTGTCGCACGACCTCACGGCCTGCGCCAAGGCCGACTTCACCTGCTCGTCCGATCCTTCCGAGACCTGGACCGATTACCCGAACTACTGGGACGCGCAAAGGATTCAGATGTACGGCTCCTCAATGGAGGTCACCGCCTCAGTGAGGTGACGCACAGAGGGCAAAAAAGGGGTGGGCCTGAATGCATTTCAGGCCCGCCACTTCTTGGATCAGGGCCAGATTCACCACTAGGTTTGAAAGGGATTAACCAGCGTGACACGAGAAGAAGCTTATGCCAGTTGCCCTTCGGACTCGTACGTGGAGTTCTACGCGGGCCGGTGGCTTATCGTCCCCCTGGCACCGGTTCAGCAGCCCTCCTTTTTCACCTGCCTGCCCGGCGGAGACGGACGGCCAGCAGAGACAACACCTTAAGTGTCATCCGAGTCGGGAGCTCAAAGTGGCTTCCTCCCACTGCACTCACAGAAGGCCCCTCCCCTTGAAATCGCACAACATACGTTTGATCGAGCCGGGACTGCCCCGGCTTTTGTTGACTCGGGGTCTTAGACCGCTGTGAGCGCAGTCCGGTTGATTGTTTCCTATTCGATGGGAGTGAGTTTGCTCAGCCGTCTTTGGCGTCGTCGGCGGTGGTAGGTCCTGTCGATCCAGGTTGTGATGGCCACGGTTGAGGACGCCAGAACTGAACTTGATCTCACCTGGGATGCCTCTACGACTTCCGAGCAGAGGAACGCCTGTACCGGTGCATCGCCAAGCTGCTGGACCGGCTCATTGTCCTCACGGCCCGGTCCGGCAGTCGCTTGCCGTCTGGATGCCGATCCTGGCGCTGGCGGGCCCGGACGTTCCGCAGGAGACACTCTCCCACTAGCTTCTGATCGTGGCCGCATGACCACATTAGGATGAGGTCATGTGGGACTCGGCCGCGCAGGTATCGGTGCTGGTAGCCCTAATCGGCGTTATCAGCGCACTGTCCGTCGCTCTGCTATCCAAGCGTCACCAGCGGGAGCATCAGCAACGCGAGTCCATGCTGAAACCGTCGGAAGACTTCGCCCGGAAGACTATCGAAGCTCTGGCGGCCTTGAGGTATATCAGCCCTCCGTCCATAGACCCAGAGCCGCACCAGGTGCACCGGAATGAATCGCTCCTGACGAACAAAGAGGAGCGCGCCAAACGGATAGAGCGCTGCGAGGTGGCCATCGATGCGGTACGAGCTATCCGCGCCACCATGCGGCTTGTGTTCCATCCTCAATCGTCGGTAGCGGACTCATCCGTGTATGTGATTCGGGAACTCCGCCAGTGTCTGGAAGCCGCGACAAAATATTACCGGGGCGCTGATCTGTCCGGAGCCTCAGAGCACTGGAGGGAAGGCGAGGGGAACATCCTGCGCACGAGTTACCTTGACTTACGCAGAGTTATCTACAATGACCTCGACGTACTCCTCAACGACGTGGCCGCCCGGATGAGACGGCCTCTCCGCATACATTCACGTTTCCAGCCGCAGAAGCGCCCGCCACAGTGGGTGCCGCCCCCCGGACCAGAATGAGGCCCAACCTGACACCACAGGTGCCGAACGTAGGGCACTGAGGCTCGGGATCAAGGGCCACCTGGCCTGGCTGAACGCAGTCCGGCAGGAAGCCAGGCGGCGGAACACGCCCGATGTGCTGGCTGGGCAGGAACGCATCGTACTCCCCAGGATCGACGCCGCCCGCCAGCGGATCGAGATCCTGGAGGAACCTGACCCCGTGATTCACGTATTGGCCCATACAGACCCGGAGTCTACCCGGTCCCGCTGGGACCACATGTCCCTGGCGTAGCAGCGGCACGTCAGCCAGGCACTCGTACTCCCCTGCATCAACCCGGTACCGCCGGCAACCGCGGGCGGCACGGCGTTGACATCGATCGGGTCGGCCTCGCTTGGAGATCACTTCCGGCGACGTGAAATGCACCCCTGTTAATCCACAGGCTAACTCGGCGCAAGGCGGATAGACCGGCGGATGCGGCCTGATATAACAGGTGGGTCAAATCCCGCACCTGACCAGCAGAAATACTGAAAACCACCTTCCGGCGAGTCGACGAGAGCCACCGTCTATCGACGGCCAGTCATTGTTCAAAAGGGAGGTGGATTCTCACTAGGCAGGATCGCCCCTGTTTGCCGAGCCCCAGACGAGGCCAGCGAAGCCGGCCCTGCCGACAGCGCCGGCGGCGTGAGCCACCTAACACGATCGGCAACCGTGGGCGGGCCTTGGTTTTACGTCAGCACTGCTCAGTATTCTGCTTGTATGTTCAGCTCTTTCATGTCACGCGCTAGCCGAGAGGTTGCTCCAGCTCCCAACCCGGATCATGCATGGAAAACGCTCTCGTTGGTGAACGAGTGGATCCGGCACGAGGATGCGAAGGCCGGAGTCACGCTCGCTTTCACAGGAGCACTCGCCACGATGGTCTTCAACCTCAGCACGGATTTTCACCAACGCACAACGACCTTCGACTTTCTCGTCGCGTCTGCCTGCGCCCTTTTGGTCCTGACAGCCGCACTGTGCGGATGGACCCTTACGCCTCGGGTTAACGATAGGGACGCCGACCCGGAGAACTACGCGGACCACTTCCAGCGCCAGAGATCCACGACCAAGGAGTCACCATGAAGAAGTTTGTATTCCTCGCGCATGGCACGATGGAGCGCACCCCGGAGTTCCTGGAGGCGCAGCGGGTGTGGTGGTCCTCGATGCAAGGCCATGTCATCGACTCCGGCAACCCGCTGACCAACGGACATGACGTGACCGCGACCGGCGGGGTTTGCTGAGATCGCTGCCGACCTTCCTCCGGCAGTGGGCTATTCGATCGTGCAGGCGGAGTCGATGGAGGAGGCGGTCTCGCTGCTTGAGGCGTGCCCCATGGACATGTGGGTGTACGAGGCCATGCCGATGTAGGACACCCGCCGGCGGTGCCGTGACGGGAGCCAGCCGGCTGCCGGTTGCGCCGGCTGCCGGAGCCGCCGGCGCAACCGGAACCAGCCTAGGACAGGCCGGACTGGGGGATCTGGTTCAGGGTGAAGGCGACATTGCCGAAATCGTATGTCTTGTTCACGTCGGCGCGGCCGGTAGTGCTGGACTTGAATGCGAAAGTGATCCTACGGCCGCGGTCCTCGCCCCGCACCTGCGCTGTACCCGGACGCATGTTGCAACAACACGGGGAGGGCCGTTCCCTGATGGCGGACATCGCCGAAAGCCTGGCGGCGGACAGTGAGGCCGCACCCCACTTTCAGGAACCGATCTGTGTCAGGGCACATGCCGAAAGCCGGACCCGCATGCTCCGCCAAGGACCCTTCGGATTGGACGGCGCGAAAGTGAAACCCCGGAAGCGGTTACCCGTCCTTTGGTCTCAGTCGTGCGGCGAGGCCGGAGAGGAGAATGCCCAGTCCTTCGTCCAGTTCCCGCGCTCCGTCATAGTCGGCCAGTGCCGCGGCCAGTGACCTGAGCCTCGGAAACTCCCTGGCCGGGAGGTGGTACAGGCCCAGCCGCAGGACCGCTTCGTTTTCATCCGGATCGACCACCAGTTCCTGCAGCTCGTTGAGCAGGTGGCCGTTGAGAAATGCGTAGTAGGCCCGGTAAACGTGCAGGGCATCCACGGGAGTGAAACCGGCGTCGATCAGCAGCGCGAGGATCTGCTCCAGCGGCCTGACCGTCCCGGGCGGGCGCAGGCCCAACGGGGTGGACAGCGGCCTGGTCACCAGCAGCGGCACGACGTTGGGGTGCCGCAACGCGAGCCGCCGCAGGTCGTGGGCCACGCCGCGCAGCGTGAGCTGCCACTCCATTCCCTGCGGGACAATCAGTTGGCCTAGGACGACTTCGGTCAGGCCGTCCAGGAGCGCGGACCGGCTCTCCGCATACCGGTACAGGCTCATGGGGTCACGTCCGAGCTTCTGCCCAAGTCGGCGCATGGTGAGCGCTTCGAGCCCTTCAGCATCCACCAGTTCCAGGGCGGCGGAGAGCACCACGTCCCGGCTAAGCCGCGGTTTCCGGCCGGAACCGTCTCCGTTGCTGCCGTTGTCCACGATGGCGGCCTGCCTCTCCGGACTCCGTCCAGAGCCGATGTTGCCCCTTACTCTTCTTACATATCAAGCCTACAATGTAGACATATGGGCGCAAGCCCTGCCGGCCGTGTAGGGGCGATCCGGTGAACAGCTATCGGCGACACGTGCAGAGCGCCGAAGCCCGGCTGCTATAGCCACATGGCAGCATTACCTGCACCGGCACGAAAAGAGCCAGCCATGGCCGTTTCACAGTTCGACCAGTTCCTTCACGACGCCACCATCAACGACCCGGACTCAGAATTGCCCCTAGGGCGCGACCGGCTCTACGGGCTCTACATCAGCTGGTGCGCCGTCACCCAAACCCGGCCACGCCGGGAACGCTCATTCTGGGCGGCCATGCAGCAACGGATCGACCCCGGCCACAACAGCCTGCGCATGACGGGGCCGGCGGCAGCGGACTATCTTCTGTCCAGCTACCCGAGTCTGGTCTGATGCCGGCGAAAATCCCGTCGGGCACCGACTACCCTGCCGACCGAAAACAGCCCCATAGGCCGCGCCCCTCGTGCACCGCCTGCGGCACGGACGAGCACCTGCTCGCCGAATCCATTACCGTACTCGATCAGCGCGGCGGCTCCGTGGCAGTGACCTTCAGCTGTTCCGCCTGCCGCGGCCCGAGCGTCCTGGCAACGACAGCAGAGTTCCTCGCCCCGGTCCTGGCGCGCTATCTCGGTCCGGACGACGACGTCGTTCATGTCGGCGCCGCCTACATTCACTGTGGAGAACCCATGACCCCCTCGGACGTGGCGCGCAGGCAGTTGGAGAGGCCGGTTCACACCCAGCCCGGTCCGGCCGACTTCCTGGACGCCTACCTGCAAACCAGGGTCCTGCACTGCCGGTGCGGCTTCCAGATGGAGCCACCGCGTCACCGGCCGGGCGCAAGCGCCGAAGCTGCCGAGAATTAGGGTTGATCCTCCCCCAGCGCACTCGTCACGGCCCTCGCAGGGGGAGGATGGACCGGTAGCGGCGGCACCCAGGGCGACCTGGCGGTGAACAGGCGGAATGGCCACGACCGGGCGGCAGGGTTGTCTTGGGCCGCGAACCCTTAACGGCGGGCACAAGCCGCAGCCGCAACGAGATCGCCAGCGCCCTCCTGCGTGCTTTCACAGTCGCCTTTGCGGTGGTCGTGTTCCTTGACCGCACTGCGGGATAGAAGAGTGCTGCCAGCGCCGTGATCTGCGCGCCTCGTCACTCGTGAGTGGAATGAGAATGAGGGAGCGCGTCTTTGGAAGTCAATAAACTTGGCGTTCCGGACCACCCGGGCATGACCGTGCACTCACGGCGGTTTCTGCCTGAATGATCCAAGCAGACCAGTCAAGGGGATGCACCGACGGCCGGCCCAGCAGGTACCCCTGTCCTTCGGTCAGGCCTGCTTCCACGACGGCGGCGAGTTCTGCCGTTGTTTCTACGCCTTCAGCCGGCTCACCGCATTTTCCAAGGCGCGCTCCCGGGTCCTCCATGCGCTCCCTCGTTTAGTCGTTCGAGTGCGTAGTCGTCATCGCTCATCAGAGCGCCAGAGGTCCGGGCGAGTGCCACCAGCCCTTCGGGGGTATTCTTCCGCCGCCAGGCACATTGGCTTCAAACCGTCGTCCAGGGACCCCCAGGGCCGCGCCGGTTTTCCTGTCATCGCATGGGGCAAGTGGTCAACACAGCCGATATGTTGTCCGCGCTTGTGGCGGGCGGCGGGAAGCAGTCCTCTGCCGGGCACCCACCATGTCGCCAGGGACGGTCGTGTCGGGCTGACGCAAACACTGGGTCCGGTCGCTGCCCTCGCTATTTTTGGTCGGCGGCTTGCGCTGAAAACTGACGGAAACGGGAAGGCCCCTGACGCCGTCCCGCGTGACGCATTCTGAAGAAGACAACCACTGCCGTTCCGCCAGTAATCACAAGCCCGCTGCCCCACCAGAGGGAGGCCGCACTGCCCTGTTGCCGTTGCATGATCGATGCCGGTTCCAGGACGGGTGCCGTCTGTTTCTCTGCACCGGTACCGGCGCCTGTAGGTGTCAGGTCTTCCACGGTCGTCCGCAGGGGCGCCCTGGGAGTTGTCCCTGACTTGACCTGTCCCGGCTGTCGAACGTGGGCCCCAGCAGGAAGAAGCTGCACACCGGCGTGTGTGGAGCGAACCGACGGAGTGGCCGTGGCCGGTGGGACTTCAGACTCTGACCCCCCTGCCACTCCAGCATCGGGCGGTTCCGGTACCCGCGTGGCTGTCTGGCCTTCTTGCGGGCTGACTGGTTGCTGCTCTGTGCGCTCCTCCTGCCGGCCGGCTGGTGCCTCAGACGTTGTTGGCTTCGGGCCAAAGGAGATGGGCAAGTTGTCCAGCCCTCCTGGAACCAGTTCGGTACCGTCATCCGAACGGCTTACTGCTCCTACGAGCTGCGGACCAGCGGCATTCGACTCTGGCATCCCTGCAGCTGCAACCGCGACCGCTCCGAGCGCCACCGCGGCTGCACAGCGGAGGAGACCCAGCCCGAGCCCTCTCAGTGATGATGCTTTGCCGCACTGTCGATAGCTCATGGTCATTCACCCTAGCCAACAAGCAGACCGACCAGAAACCGGACCGCAGTGGAACTGCACCCGGCCAACGACCGTTGTGCCCCAACCATAGGGCAAGGTCCGGACGAGGCCCAGGGAACGACGACGCGCTTCGACCACGAGATGCTTCGGGCAGACCGGGCGACGCCCCGACCTCGGTGGATCATTCGCGCCATAAGCTCTTTTTGCTAGGCAGAGGCAGGACTGCCGGCCTAAAGCACCGTTCGCGGCATCGGTGAGGGCCCAGACCTTGATATGCAAGCTGCTACTTGCCTAAAGTATGTCCATGGCTGATGTGTTCCGGGCTCTTGACGATGAGACGAGACGCCTTGTCCTCGACGAACTGTCAGCACGCGACGGCCAGACCCTGTTCGAGATTTGCTCCCTGCTCACCATGCGCCATGGCCTCAGCCTCACGCGTCAGGCGGTCTCGCAGCACCTCGGCGTGCTCGAGTCTGCCGGTCTCATCGTGACGGAGCGCCACGGACGTGCAAAGTTCCACTACTTCAAACCCCGGGCCACTCGCCCAGGTCACCGATCGATGGCCCACCAGAAAGAGGACCGAACAATGAAAATTGCCCTGACGAGCCTGTTCGTCGACGACCAGCGGGCGGCCCTCGCCTTCTACACCGACGTGCTCGGCTTCACCAAGCGCCATGACATCCCCCTCGGCGATGACTTTTGGCTTACCGTTGTGTCGCCCGAGTCGCCTGACGGTCCCGAGCTGCTGCTGGAACCCTCGGGCCACCCCGCAGTGAAGCCCTATCGGGATGCCCTTGCCGAAGACGGCATCCCGCTCGCGCAATTCGCGGTGGAGGACATCGAGGCCGAGCACGCCCGGCTGACCAGCAGGGGCGTGGTGTTTACCCAGCCGCCGACTGACATCGGCACCGCTGTCATGGCAGTCTTCGACGACACCTGCGGCAACCTCATCCAGCTCATAGAAATGAAGCCAGACGAAAACCACCCCGACGCCCGCTAAGAGTTGGGGCCCGGCCTGCAGTTTGCACCGACGGAGCGTGCCGGCGCTATTCCATGGGGCTCGGAGGATCGTCGGGTCTGCCGGCCAGTTGCTTCTCCAGCCATTCTGCGGCGTCATCCTCGTCAGTGAAGTACCTGGCCGGGCAGGGCAGCTGCAGTCGGAGGAGACGGTACGCGAGGACCTTGTCCACTGGTGTCCGGCCCAGGATGGCAAGGGCGGCAGGGACTATGGTGCCGTCATCCCGGATGGCAGCCGGGTGAATAAAAGTAGTCCCCGAGACGATCAGAAGAAAGCCGACAGGCCGCCCGCGCGTGAAGGGACGCACTGCACAACGGGCCGCCTCGGCGTCATCCTCGTCGAGCGTGGAGCCGGGATGGATTGTCACACGGACAAGCCCGGGACGGATGAGTTCTATGGTGGGATTGGGGGTAGCGGACGTATCAGGCTGCATGCTGGCCCTTCGGGTCGACGCGAAGCTGCTGTGGTTGCGACAGAGGCTACCGGCGGACCGGGAAATTGCAAGTCAAACCAGTCGTGGCCGTCCGGCACGGTTGAACAAACACCTGACAGTTCGCTGCCGGTAGCATGCGAGAGACTCTCCAAACGTTCCTTGCCGTTCCCACGCAGGAGGTTCATGACATGCGCCGCCCGGGCAGCACAGGATTAGTGCCCGACAGCGCTGTAATAGTTCTGTGCCTCGTCCAGTTCGTGGATGTCCTGGGCGTCACCAGTGCAATCACCGCCATTCCCGCCATGCTGGAGGGGGTGGGAGCCGGCCATTCACTCGCCGGGCCGCTGGCCACCGCCTATGCCATGTTCTTCGGCGGCCTGTTGGTGCTCGGAGCCCGTCTGGGCCGGAAGTACGGTCACCGGAGGATACTCTTTGGCGGGCTGGCGGGTTTCGTTCTCGCCAGTGCTTTGGGGTCCGTGGCCGCAGAGGGCTGGCACCTGGTGGCCGCCCGGGCGATGCAGGGCGCCGCGTCGGCCGTGTCTGTGCCCGCCGCCCTGAGCCTGCTCCTCTCGGTCGCCAACGACAAGGGAATCCGCGCCCCTGCCCTGGCACTGTGGAGTGCCGCAGGGGCCGCCGCGGGCGCCGCCGGGTTCTTCATTGGCGGCGGCCTGACTGACCTGCTGGGCTGGCCGGCCGTCTTCTGGATGAACATACCCATTGGGATCCTGCTGTCGGCCGGGGTCCGCTGGCGGGTGGCTGCCCCAGGCGACCGCGAGCCGCACGTGTCATTTGATATTCCAGGAGCCATGGTGCTCATCGGGTCCGTTATGGCTGTGGTTGTGGGCGCGGCGTTCCTGGAGAACGCCGCTTCCCGGGCTCTTGGAGCAGCAGCAGTGGCCCTGGGAATACTGGGCGCATTCGTGCTGGCGCGCTGGATGAAACGGGCGCCAGATCCCATCATTCCGCCGTCAGCCCTGCGCCGGCCAAAACCGTCCCTCGGCACCTTCGGCTCGTTCATCAATACCGCCACAACAAGTTCCACCTCAGTGCTGCTCACGCTGTTTCTGCAGCAGCAGGAAGCACTCACGCCGTTCCAGACCGGCCTCGCCCTGCTGCCGGTCAGCCTTGCAGTAATCGCCGGTTCCAGCGCCGCAGCACCCGTCATCAAACGGTCCTCCCGCCGGATGGCGATCACCGCCGGGCTGGCACTCATCGCCGCAGGAAATCTCCTCGCCGCCTTCAGCCTGGCCTCCATCGCCGGAATCGTCATGGCGGTTTCACTCATCGGGTTCGGACTGGGCCTGTCCTCCGTCGGATGCAACGACCTGGGCACGGACCTTCCCGGAACCCATGTCTCCACCACTACCGGGCTGCTGAACACCGGCGCCCAAGTGGGCACAGCGCTGGGAGCGGCCGTTTTAGTGCTTGTGGCATCTGCCGGGACGTACGGCGCCTTTTCGGCCTACTCAGTGGGCCTCCTCCTGGCCGCGGCCACAGCCCTTGCCACCGCCGTCGTCATGGCCCGAACAGTACCCTGAGCGACAGGCGCGGCATCAATGAGAAAGCCGCAGCTGGCCTTCCCCGGAGGCAGGAACCGTCCCCATAGGCGTTTTGAAGGACGCCAGCCGGAACCCTCTGCAGAAGCACCCTGATAGTCATGCCTTCATGGCGGCGGGCGCGGGTTCAGCTGTCCTTCCCGGGTCAGCTGCCCTTACGTCGGACACCAAGGCGGTATCCGAGCCAGAATGCCAGTGTCAGAAGGCCTGCAGCAATAAGCAGGTATCGGCCCGTGCACCGGTGTCCATCAGGACGAGCTGGTCCGGGATGAATGTCTCCTCTGCCAGGGGCGCATAAGCGAACCATCCGATGGGCTCCCGGGGTGCCAGAAGGGCGGCAATTCCCACGGCCATCGCTGATACAGCAAGGGCCGGGGTCAGCAGCCGCTGCCAGGGCCGGCGCATAGGCGTGGTCATCCCGTCTCCTCCGTTCTCATGGCACAAGCCTAATGCCGCGTGTTCGTTCCGTGTTAGGTGGCCGGATCACGCTTATCGGCGTTCGTTGCATTGCAGGCCGGCCCCCGGTTCAGGCAGCTGTAAGAGTGAGCCGCTGCCTGGCTTGTTGGAGGACTTCTCGGAGGCCACCGTTGCACGATCCCGAATCAGGGCTCGCCGGCGGGGAGGGGTTCCGGAATGCCGGGCCGGGTGTCGGGGAGGCTGGCCGGCGTGCATCCGTGGGAGCTCTTGTTGACCTTTTCGGCCAGTTGTTGCCTGGCGGCGTCCAGGCTGGACGAACCAGTGCATCCGGCCCCGGATGGCTTCCCCGGCTTGCCGCCCACAAAAGCTGATCCTCGGTTAGGATGTTCCGCATGGTGCCGTGTGGCGGACGTCACGCGGTGGCTTCCCGACGAGGTGGAGGTGCCCGAATGGTGAACCCGCTGCAGTGGCCCGTCCTGCGCCAACTGTTGGAGAATGACCCCACGGGCCGGCATCATGCCGTCAAGTCCCGGGCTACGGAGCAGCTTACGGCCCGAACAGTTACCGCGGACCGTGTCGTGCCGTCGGTCTGCCCGTTCTGCGCCGTCGGCTGCGCCCAGCGGGTGTACGTGAAAGACGAGAAGGTCATCCAGATCGAGGGGAACCCTGACTCCCCCATCAGCAGGGGACGGCTGTGCCCTAAAGGCTCGGCTTCGCTTCAGCTGACCACCGGCGACTCCCGCGAGAGGTATGTGCTCTACCGCCGGCCGCATGGCACCGATTGGGAACGCCTGGATCTGGAGACGGCGATGGACATGGTGGCCCGGCGGGTTGTGGGGACCCGGCGGGACACGTGGGAATGGGACGACGAAGGCGTGCGGACCCGCCGGACCCTCGGGATCGCAAGCCTGGGCGGCGCCACCTTGGACAACGAGGAAAACTACCTCATTAAGAAGCTCTTCACGTCGCTGGGCATCGTGCAGGTCGAGAACCAGGCGCGGGTTTGCCACAGCTCCACAGTGTCGGGTCTTGGCACCAGCTTCGGCCGCGGCGGGTCAACGACGTACCTGCAGGACCTGCAGCGCGCGGATTGCATCATCATCCAGGGGTCCAACTTCGCCGAGGCCCATCCGGTCGGTTTTCAATGGGTAATGGAAGCCAAGGAACGCGGCGCGAAAGTCATTCACGTCGACCCGCGGTTCTCACGCACCAGCGCGCTGGCCGACACCTTTGTGCCGATCCGCGCCGGCACCGACATCGCTTTCCTTGGCGGGCTGATCAATTGGGTCATGAGCAACGGGGCGTATTTCCACGAATACGTCCTGAACTATACGAACGCCGCTACCATCCTGCGGGAGGACTTCCAGGACACGGAAGACCTTGACGGCCTCTTCTCCGGTTTCAATCCCGACGATCCGTCCTACGACCTGCAGACATGGCAGTACGAGGGAGCCGACGTAGCGGCATCCTCCGGCGAGCGGGAATCCCAGGCAGAAGAGGAGAAAGGCAGCACTTTAGGCGAGTCATCCCACGCACAGTCCCACGGTTCAGGCGGTCCCGGCCTGCGGGGGCAATGGCGGCGGGATGAAACCTTGCAGGACCCGCGGACCGTATTTCAGACGCTGCGTCGGCATTATGCCCGCTACACCCCCGAGATGGTTGAGCGGGTCTGTGGTGTTCCACAGGAACTCTTCGCCGAAGTGGTGGAGGCGATTACGTCCAACTCGGGGCGGGAGCGAACCACGGCCTTTGCCTACGCGGTCGGCTGGACCCAGCACACTACCGGAACACAGTACATTCGGGCCGCCTCGGTGCTGCAGCTGTTGCTGGGAAACATCGGCCGGCCAGGTGGCGGCATCATGGCTTTGCGCGGGCATGCAAGCATCCAGGGCTCGAGTGACATCCCTACCCTCTACGATCTGCTTCCCGGCTATCTGCCGATGCCGCACGCGCATCAGCATCTGCATCTGGATGGTTACATTGAGGCCGACTCTGCCGAACGCGGTTTCTGGGCCAACATGCGCGCCTACATGGTCAGCCTGCTGAAGGCCTGGTGGGGAGACGCCGCCACGGCCGGGAACGACTTCTGTTTCGATTACCTGCCCCGTATCACCGGCAGCCACAGCACCTACGACACGGTGCAGGCCCAATTGGAGGGCAAATGCAAGGGCTACTTCCTGATGGGAGAGAACCCCGCGGTTGGCTCAGCCAACGCCCATCTGCAGCGCAAGGCCATGGCCTCCCTGGAGTGGCTCGTCGTCCGCGACTTTTCCTTGATTGAGAGTGCCACGTGGTGGAAAGACGGCCCTGAAATCGCGACCGGCCAAATGCGCACCGAGGACATCGCTACCGAGGTCTTCTTCTTCCCGGCGGCTTCGCACACTGAGAAGAGCGGCAGCTTCACCAACACGAACAGGCTGCTTCAGTGGCGTGAGCAAGCGGTGGAGCCCGAGGCTGAACGCCGCAGTGATCTTTGGTTCATCTGGCACCTCGGGAACAGGATTCGCAAAATGCTCGCCGGTTCCACCGACGAACTCGACCGGCCCGTTCTGGATCTCACCTGGGACTACCCGAGCGCCGGTATCCACGACGAGCCGGATGCGGAAGCGGTCTTCGCGGAAATCAACGGACGAAAGTCCGACGGTACTCCCCTGTCCGCGTATACCGAATTGAAGGATGACGGCTCGACGTCGTGCGGTTGCTGGATCTACTGCGGCTGCCGCGCCGACGGCATTAACCAGGCGGCCCGCCGCAAACCCCACACCGAACAAGGCATCTCCAGCCTCGAGTGGGGATGGGCGTGGCCGGCCAACCGCCGGACGCTCTACAACCGCGCGTCGGCTGATCCCGAGGGCAATCCCTGGAGCGAGCGGAAGAAGCTCATCTGGTGGGCCGGGGAGAAAGGCAAATGGACCGGTGACGACGTGCCGGACTTCGAACCCACAAAGCCACCGTCTTACCGGCCCGGGGAGGATGCGAAGGGCCCCGACGCGATCTCGGGCATCGATCCTTTCATCATGCAAGCGGACGGGAAGGGATGGCTCTACTGCCCGGCTGGCCTGGTTGACGGTCCGCTGCCTACCCACTACGAACCACAGGAGTCGCCATTCGACAACGAACTCTATGGTCAACAGCGAAATCCCGTGCGGAAACTGCTGCCCCTGGAAGGCAACCGCTACCATCCCAGCGGCCGGCAGCAGGGCGCCAGGATCTATCCCTACGTGCTCACCACGTACCGTCTCACCGAGCATTTCACCGCCGGCGCCATGACGCGCTGGCTGCCCTACCTGGCCGAGCTCCAGCCGGAGTCGTTCTGCGAAGTCTCACCCGCGCTGGCAGTTGAACGGGGCCTGAGCCACAAGGGATGGGCAACGCTCGTGTCCGCACGGGGAGCCATCGAGGCCCGTGTGCTGGTGACCAACCGGATGAAGCCGTTGACCGTGAGCGGACGGACAGTCCACCAGATCGGCATGCCCTACCACTGGGGCCCGAATGGACTGAGCAAAGGCGACGCCATGAACGAGCTGTCATCGATCGCCATGGACCCGAACGTCCACATCCAGGAGGTGAAGGCGCTCACCGTGGACATCCGGCCCGGCAGGCGCCCCCGCGGGGCCGGCCTGCTGGCCCTGGTGGAGGATTACCGCCGGCGCGCCGGCATCACGGAGCGTACCGGCACGGAGGGAGTCAACCCATGAGCGTCACACAGTTGGGAATGCCGTCGATCGGTCTCCCACGCAAGGGATTCTTCACCGACACGAGTCTCTGCATCGGATGCAAAGCCTGCGAGGTGGCATGCAAGGAGTGGAACTCGGTCCCCGCAGACACCTCCATGCAGCTGACGGGCGAGTCCTTCGACAACACGTCCGCGCTTGGCGCGGACACCTGGCGGCACGTGGCTTTCATCGAGCAACAAGTCCCGGCCACCGATCCCTCCGCGCACGACGGCGTTAAATGGCTGATGTCCTCGGACGTGTGCAAGCACTGCACGAATGCCGCCTGCCTGGACGTGTGCCCCACCGGAGCCCTCTTTCGGACCGAACACGGCACCGTCGTCGTCCAGCAGGACATCTGTAACGGCTGCGGCTACTGCGTCTCGGCCTGCCCCTACGGCGTAATCGATCAGCGCAAGGACGACGGCCGGGTGTTCAAGTGCACCATGTGCTACGACCGGCTCGGCGCCGGCGAGGAACCCGCGTGCGCGAAGGCGTGCCCCACGAAATCCATCCAGTACGGCGAACTCGACGAACTGCATGAACGGGCCGACGCGCGGCTGGCCGAGCTGCAGGAGCGCGGGGAGGAAGGCGCCCGTTTGTACGGCCGGGACCCCAACGATGGCGTCGGCGGCGACGGCGCGTTCTTCCTGTTGCTCGACGAACCCGAGACGTATGGTCTCCCGCCCGACCCCGTGGTTACTACCCGGGATCTTGCCGCGATGTGGAAGTGCGCGGCGGGCGCGGCAGCCGGGATGCTGATCGGCGCCGCCGTCGCTTTCTGGGGAGCGAAGAAGTGAGCCCGCGCCGCGAACGCAGCGAGGAGTTCACCTCGTACTACGGCAGGCCGATCCTGAAGCAGCCGACCTGGCATGCCGTCGACATCGCGGGATACATTTTTGCCGGGGGTCTGGCGGCGGCGTCCTCGATGCTCGCCGCAGGCGCCCAGCACAGCGGGCTTCCCCGGCTTGAGCGCCGCACCAAACTCACTGCCCTGACAGCGATCTCCGTGTCCGCGCTGGCTCTGGTCCATGACCTGGGACGGCCAGAGCGGTTCCTCAACATGCTGCGGGTGGCCAAGCCGACCTCCCCGATGAGCATGGGCTCCTGGATCCTTTCGGTCTACGGGCCGCTGGCCGGAGCGAGTGCCGTCTCGAACCTGCTCGGCATCCTGCCCCGGGCCGGGCGCGCTTGCGGAATTGGCGCCGCTGTGGCCGGCTCGGCAGTAGCGACCTACACCGGTGTGCTCCTGGCAGACACGGCAGTGCCCACGTGGCACGACGCCCACAAAGTATTGCCATTTGTATTCGCCGGTTCCGCTGCGGCCTCGGCCGGCGGATTTGCCGCCGCGTTAACTCCTCTCGAAGAGGCCGGCCCGGCCCGGCGGCTGGCCGTCAGCGGGGCGGCCGTTGAAACCGTCATGGTCCTTGCCATGGAAAGAAGCGGCCACCTCTCGGCCGAGACCCTGCACCAGGGGCGCGCCGGAACGCTGATGCGGTTGTCGAAGGCGTGCACCCTGGCCGGGGTTACCGGTCTTGCGCTGGGCGGCCAGCGGTCCCGGGCCGTGGCGGCGGTGTGCGGGCTCGCCGTCGCCGCCGGCTCCGCAATGCTGCGGTTCGGCGTGTTCGAAGCAGGCAAAGCGTCCACGCTGGACCCGAAATACGTGGTCGTGCCCCAGCGCGAACGGGTGGACGCCGGACAGGACCGCCGGGGCTCCGGCCGTCTTCTCTTCGGCGACCGCATGAAAGCGCAGTCCAGCAATCCGTCGGCGCGGAGCTGGACCTGAACCACCGGAACCCGCTAAACCAGGCCTCAGGAATCCCTCCACACCGGCACTGGAACGGCAGAAATGCCATTCTTGACGACCCCACAGGTCTAAGCACCTGACAGGGCTTGCCGCTCCCACAGAACAGACAGGTACCCTTCGGGGGAACGCCCAGATCCGGCGAACGTCGGTGCCGCTGAATACAACCTCATCGGAACTGTCCAGACCCGGACCGCCGGGAGGAACCCGGCACAAAAACCGCGAGGCAGGGAAGCCTGGATGCCCCTGACCAACGAGCTCACCCGCGGTTCTGGCAACAACGCAGTCCGGCTCTTGGTGGTCGAGTCCCCGCGGCCAATATCGACAGTGCCGTGCACGCCCATCACCCCTCAGCGGGCGGACAGGCCATTCTCTTCGCCGCCGATCTGAGTCAGTAGGCATTTAGAAGGAACCTGGCCATCGAAGACAAGCAAAGGAGCAGCTGCGAACACACCGGACGGTCGAAAGGGCAGGCACCCTGACCGCCGAACCCCAGGACACCATCCACCGACCGCGTCGCCGGACGCGAAGCCGGAGGTGACCGTCAATTCGCCGGTTCCCAGGCGTAAGCCCGGCGCCGGCTTTTCTGGCCGGCACCGGGCTTACTTCGCCCCGTGGCTG
>NZ_JBHTXX010000016.1:0-110341 GCF_042791415.1 Arthrobacter sp. NPDC056691 | reverse complement strand
CCATCCTCAGCGAACTGCTGCCCCAGCAGTAACCACAAGACCGAAACATCCACCCGCGGTCCAGCGGCGCCGGCCGGACACACCCAAGCCGGCGCACCCGCCACCGCTACCCCTGATCTACCAACGTCGGCAGCCGGTCTATGAGGCCCCGAAGTTGCTTGGGAAGCCGACGTGGCCGTTGTGATCGACGAGCGATGCAAAGATATGCAGGCGATGACCCGCTCCACCACATAGCCGACTACACCGTTGCGGAAGACGATGCGGACCGTGGATCTTTTCCTCGGCCGGGGCAATGCGGCCGGCTCTAATGGACCGACTTTCCGGTGTGCGCTTCACATAAGTGGCCATCGCTCAGGCCGCGGAATACGCTCGGCCCCGGAAGAGTCTTCTCTATCGATGCTTGCCTGTCGAGGTCCCACTGGATCCAAAACTGTCCCCTCCACCGTCCCTTGAAGGCGGCGGAGCGGGCGGCTTTGGTCGGTCTGACGAGCACCGGCGCGGGCGCTTATTTTTGCCTAGTCCTGGTGCCGACAGCCATGGCCAGAGCCTCCCGTATGGCCATGGCCTCGGATTCGGGCGACACATCTTGCATGACTGTAATAGCTGTACGCGATAAGTGCTTTGCCATAAGGCTTCCCGAAACGGCAGGGTCGTTCCCTTCTACTGCCGCTAGGATTCGTTCATGCTCCAGGTGTGCAGCGTCGAACGACTGGGGGTGCCAAAGCTGGAAAAGCCGCAGGTACCGTTCACTTCTTTCCGCGAAGGAGTCGATGGTTCTGCGAAGTGGTTCTGTGACCCGTGCCATGCACAGGCCGTGGAAACGGCGGTGACTTTCCATCCAGACCGTCATGTCCTGGGTCTTTTGCGCCTGTTCCATGGATTCCAGGCACTCCCGAGCTAGCCCGGACTCTTCATCGCTGAGAGTTCCAGTGCTCATGCGGCAACCAAGGCTCTCTAAGCAGATACGGGCGGCGTACAACTGATCCAGTTCCTTGGCGTCGAATCCCTTGACCCGGGCCCTTTGATTTAGGTCCGCGTCGATCAAGCCCTCCTCCTGGAGCATGCGGAACGCTTCCCGCATAGGTGTGCGGCTTACGTCGAATGCCCGAGCCAGCTCGGCTTGCTTGAGGACAGCCCCCGGAGGGAGGACGCTGTCAATGATGAGTCGGCGTAAGTGAGCGTGCAGCTCCATGCTTGTTGTCCTCGGAGAACTGAATGTCGGGCGGGGAAGGCTTTCCGAGACATTCTGATCGGTCAATGTATGTTCTCCTGGCTATTGGGATTACTGAGAATCAACCCCTAAGTACATGTACTTTTGCGACAATAGCCCTTGTTGGCGGCATCGTCGAGATGCCCCGGCGCGCTACCTGTTGAGCTCCCCGATTCCGCAGGCATTCACGGCGGGCTGATGGCTTGCCCAATCACGTTGGGCACGTTAGGGCATGCTGGCACCAGGACAGGTTGGAGTCGCCCGGATGACCGCGACTTGAAACGGGACCATTCGGCTTGAGAGTTCCAAGGCAGGGCCAGCAGGAAGTCAAGGCCGGTCATCCGCGTATGGTCGCCGATGATGGTCCACACGCCTTCGCCCGCGACGACGAACCGGAACGTCGGAATAATGTCAGCGACCTCGGTCCACAGACGAAGCAGGTTTCCTTCCCGGTATCCCCGTGGCAGCCGGCGGACCTTCACGACCTCTTCGGCCTCCGGATCGGCAGTAATCACGTGGTTCTGAGTCCCAGCCATTCCTTTCCCGGAGTCCCTATTGCTGTGTCTCTGTCTAGTCTGTGGGTCCGGGTGGCCTATTCTGTGGCGTTTGGGTGGCTGAAACACAGAGCGGCGATTGCCTGTCGGGCGTATTCGCGGGATTCTTCGGCCGTCGCGGCAGGGGATAGACCCAAGAGTCTTCGGCGGTGGTGCTCGCCGAGCAACAGGCTGTAGAGAGCCTCCGCCATTTCTGGCGCGGGGGATTGCTCCTGGGTCGAAAGTCGCGAGCGCAGGAGCGTGATCGAGCGGGCTGGGCCGTGCTCATAAAAGGCTGCGGCAAGTCGCGGCATGCGTCCAGCCTCCGCAATAACAAGTCGGTGCAGAGCCACGGCTTTCTCCGAGTGCATTGTGTAGATGATCCGGGCAGCGACCACATCGAGGTCTTCGAAGCCTTCGAGTGTTTCTGTCAGCGTGGAGTGCTGTTGATCAACGGCTGCGGTGAAGACACCTGTTTTATCGCCGAAATAGCTATAAATGGTGCGCTTGGCAACCGACGCTTCAACAGCGATGGCATCAATCGTTGTTGCCGCGAAGCCACCCCTGGCAAACAATTCCGAGGCGACATCAAGGATGTGCCGCCGTCTGCTATTGCGCTCCACAGCGCTAGGGCGGCCTCGCTTCCTGTTCTGCTCCATGTGATCCTGCCCTCATTGCCCAGCTGCGGAGAGTTCCCGCATACTTAATGCAACGATAGCGTTTCATTTATGGAAAGGAAATGACATGAGCGGGGAGCGACTGCTGCACGTGGCGATCACCGATGACTGGGAAGCCTGCGCACGGTTCGGGGAGTATGACGTCTCGACCCGGGGGAAGACCATTGACGACGCGGGATTCATACACGCGGCTACCGGCCCCCAGCTACGAACGGTTCTGGACGAGGTGTTCGGCGGCCTCAAGCTTCCGCTACTGGCGGTTGTGGTGGATGAAGACGCGCTGGCCGCGGCTGGGGTCGAGGTGCGCTGGGACGCTTCACACCGACCCGGGGAGGAATTTGCCGCGGTACCGCGCATTTTGGGCCCGATCCCCATGGAGGAACCTATAATCGTCGCCACCTTCCCGCTCGAGCTTCAGGGCGATCGGTGGCCGGCCTTGGACCTACACGGCCTAGGTATCAGGACAATACTGCCGACCTAGGCGAGCCCTTCAGCCAGGTCCAGTGCCGACATAAGGTATAAGCCTGAGCCCAAACGGAGACCGGCCGCGCCACCATAGGCTCGAACAAGTGACGTCTCAGCTTAGGACGTCAGCATGAAGTCCCTGGCGACCCAAGCATTTTACGTACGCACGTAAACACGCAGATTTGGCATCTTGGTCCTCATGACTGGGATGGATGGGCCGGGCCGATGTCCGGCCCATCCCGAGCGGTCAGGGGAGTCGGACCGGCTTGAGTTCGTCGAAGCGGTCGCCGGGGCCCGGGTTCTCCGGTTGGGTCTTGCCGCCCAGCTGAGTCATTACGCCCCACACGGCGTTCAGGCCCGTGGTCACCGCGCCGTCGGCCCAGCCGCCGGTCCAGGAGATGCCGTCCCCGGCCAGGTAGATCCCGCGGTGCGCCGCGTCCATCCCTTCCTGCATGAAGTGCGTGTAGAGCCGCTCCTGGTAGCGGTAGTGCCCGGGGAGGTTGTCGCTGAAGGCACCCATGAAGTTGGGGTCGTCCTCCCATGAGACTGTGATGGGGTCGCCAATGATGTGCGCGGCGATGTCCACTGTGGGGTAGATCTGCTTCAGGGAGTGCAGCATGAGCCGGACCCGTTCGTCGGCATCCAGCGGCAGCCACTTCAGGGCGTCGTCATTCCAGGTGTAGGACAGGCAGATCAGGGCGGGCTGGTCGGGGCCGTTGTCCAGCAGGTAGGTTCCGCGGGTGAGCCGGTCCGTGAGCGTGGTGCTCATGACCTCGCGGCCGGTCTGCGGGTCGATGTCCTTCCAGAACGGCCTGTCGACCACCACGAACGTCTTGGAGGACTGCATGTAGTGGCTGCGCTCGATGGCCGTCCACAGTTTGTGGCTGAAGAGCGATTCGTCGACGTCGATGCGCGCCGAGAGCAGCCAGCTCTGGCACGTCGCAATGACGGCCGCGTACTGCCGCGACTGTCCCCACTTGTCCGTGACGGCGATAGGTCCCTGGCTGCCCGTCAGGTTGCCGGCCGGCCCGCCGTCACCGCCGGGGACACGCCGGATGGACGCGACGCCGGGCCGCGGGTGCCCGCCGTGAAGGGACGCGAGGCTGGTGCCCTCCGGCCAGTGCGCCAGGCCCGACGGGGCATGGTTCCAGAGACGTTCCGGCAGGAGCTGGGCCCCGCCGATGATCCGGTGCTGGTCCGCGTCGGCATCGACGTAGACCACGCGGAGGATCTCCAGGATGCTGTCCGGGAAGTTGGTGTCCCAGCCGCCGGTGCCGAACCCGACCTGGCCGAAGGCCTCCCGGTATTCGAACGGCAGCGAGGAGAACGCCTTTGACGTGGCCAGGTAGCCCGAGAAGGAGATGTCGTCGAAGCGTGGAACCAGCTCGTTCCAGAGCATTTTGATGGTGCCGAGGTCCCTGGCGCGGATGGCCTCCTGCATGGCGCTGAAGTGGGCGCGTTCCTCCAGACAGTCGTCCCAGGCATTGGAGACCTCCCGGAAGAAGCCGGGAAGATCGTCTGGCGTCTCGGCGTAGTGGGCCTTGCCGCCCAGTTCGATGACCGTGCTGCCGGCGGCGGGGGTCAGCGGGTTGGGGAACGGCTGGGTTTCGATGCCGACGAGGTCCGCGTAGTGGAAGAACGAGGCGCCGGTCTTCGGGAACCGCATCCCGCCCAGGTCCGCCACCGGGCCGGACTGGCCCGGCTGGGTGCCTCCGCGAAGGCGCCCGCCTATCCGGGAGGACTCGTACACAACCGGCTTGAGTCCCATCTTCATGAGTTCGTAGGCTGCGACGAGTCCCGAGAGGCCGGCGCCCACAACGGCCACTTCCGTGCCGTACATGTCGGCCGGCACAGTGCCGATTCCCGCTTCATGGGTGATGTAGTCGTCGTAAGGGAACGGGAAGTCGGGGATGAGCATGCTCAGTTTTGCAGTCGGCGTGCTGGTGGCTGCGATGGTCACGGAGCTCCTTACTGGGGGTGGGCGCTGGCTGCGCTGTGGATGAACGGGGAAAGATAGTCGGTGTCGAGCCTGGCCTGTCGAAGGGTGGACACCGCAATGTCGGCGATGATGAGCGCGGAGTCGTCACCGGCCGCCGCGAGGCGCCGTCCGTACGGATCGGCGATGGTGCTGAGGCCGGCGAAGTGCGGTCCGGCGTGGTTGGCGTAGGCAATGAACAGCTGGCTTTCCAGGGCGCGGGTGGGTACCACCATCGACGGGATCAGCCTGGTGTCGAAGGGGTGGGCGTCGGTCTGGCCGCCTTCACGCAGGGGGACCGCCGTCGGAATGCAGAGCAGTTCCGCTCCCGCGATGGCCGCAGCACGGGCAAACTCGGGAAACTCGATGTCGAAGCAGATGCCGAGGGCAACGTTTATTCCGTTGAAGCGGACGACGGCGGGCGGCGCCTCTCCGGGGTCGAAGGCTTCCTTCTCGAGGGCGCCAAAGAGGTGCTGCTTGCGGTAGCGGGTCAGTTCGGTGCCGTCGCGATCGAAGAAGGACGCCGAAATGTAGTGCCGTCCGCGGCCGTGTTCGACCGTGGAGCCCACGATCGCCAGACCGGTGGAAGCCGCGATGTCGGCGAGTTGCCGCCGCTGGGCTGTCCCGTCGGTGCTGTGGACCAGGCTCGGTGCGTACCCGCTGATGAACAGCTCGGGGGTCACAAGGAGTTCTGCACCCTGTGCCTTTGCTTCCTGTGCGCGGACGGCAATCCTGTTCAGGTTCTGCTGCGGTGAGTTGACCAGGCCGGTGGCCTGCAGGACGGCCACCCTGATCCGTCCGGTCACTTGGTGCCCTCCTGCCGGGTGTCTTCCGGCTGCGTGCCGGGTTGGGTGCCAGGCACGGGCGAGGAGGCGCCGTCGAGGTCGCCGTTGCACAGCCGTTCCACCACGCGGGTGAGCATGTCCACGCCCGCGCAGACGTCGTCGTCGTTCGTGTACTCACGCTCGTTGTGGGAGATGCCGTCCACGCTGGGGACGAACAGCATGACGGTGGGGACGACGTCCTTCATGTTGATGGAGTCGTGCCCGGCGAGCGTGAACACCTCGCGGTTGCTGAGGCCCAGCTCGGCGGCGCATTCGGCGGCCAGGGCCACACCCGCTGGCTGGTAGGGGTTGATGCCCCAGGCATGGGACTCGGCGACGTCGATGCTGACGTTGGCTTCCGCCTCGATGCTGGCGATACCGGCGCGGAGCAGGGCCTTGGCGGAGGCGAGGATGTCCTCGTCGGCGGTCCGCAGGTCCATCACGAGCTCCACCCGGGACGGCACCACAACGGGCGAGTTCGGGTAGACGGTCAGCTGGCCCACGGAGGTGTGCAGCACCGCACCGCTGAAGTGGTCCGCGATTTCGCGCAGCAGCACCACCAGCCGCGATGCCCCGAGCAGCGCGTCCTTGCGGTCGACGATGACCGTTGAACCCGTGTGCGCCTGCTCGCCGTGGACGGTCACCGTGTACTTCGCCGCCGCCCAGCAGGCATGAACCAGTCCGATCGTGGTACCGGAGTCCTCCATCGAACGGCCCTGTTCGATGTGGATCTCCGCGTACGCCGCGGCCGTGGGACCCTCGCCACTGCCGAGGTGCCCAATTTCGGTCAGGGCTTCCCGCACGCTGGTGCCCGCGGTGTCCGTGACGGACAGCGCGACGTCGGCGGGCAGCTTTCCGGTGTAAACCGAACTTCCCATCATGGACGGGGCGAAGCGGCAGCCTTCCTCGTTGAACCAGTCCACGACGGCGAGGTTGTACTTGGGAGCAGCGGGCCGGGTACCGCCGTCAGGCGATTGGGACGCTACCTTGTCCGCTAGCCGGCGGCTGGCGTGAAGGGCAGCGGCGACGCCGTACGCGCCGTCATACTTTCCGGCCGTCGGCTGGCTGTCCAAGTGCGAGCCCACGATGACGTAGGGCGCGCCGGGGTGCCATTCGATCAGTGCGAAGAGGTTGCCAATCCTGTCCGTCTCGGTGCGGAACCCGTAATGGGACGCGAGGGACGTGAACCAGGCACGTGCCTGGGCGTCCGCCGGAGTGGCCGCCTGGCGGTCCACGCCGTGGCCGGGTGTTTCGCCGATGGCCGAGAGGCTGCGGAAGTCACGGAGGAAGGACGCGGCATCAGCTGCCGCTCCCTGGCGGGGGTCGCCGGAGTTGCATGTCAGGACGGGATTGGTCAGCTCTGGGGCGGGATGCATTGCTGCGGCAGTCATGATGTGTGCTCCTCGTTGGTCGACCGCGTGGATGAAAGCTGGGATACCGGCGCCGGTACAGGGATGGCGCCGGTCAGCGGATGGGTGTGGGCGAGCTCGTTGACGCGTTTGCGCACCGAGTACCAGCCGGAGATCAGGGCCGGGATGATGATCGCCAGGGAGGCGACCGTGTACGTTCCGACCGGGAAATCGAACAGCATCAGGACCAGCACGGCGGCCAGGAAAGCCAGCGTGAGGTAGGAGGTCCAGGGCGCACCGAAGAGCCGGAAGGCTGGCCGGGCCATGAGCCCTGCCTTGGACAGTTTGTACAGCTTGAGCTGGCACAAAATGATGGTGGCCCACGTGCAGAGGATGGCCAGGGCGGTGGCGTTGATGGTGATTTCGAAGGCCATCTTTGGAACCACCGCGTTGAGTCCAACCCCGAGGAGGGTGAACGCAGCGGTGAAGAGGATTCCGCCGTAGGGGACGCCGCCGCGGCTCATGCGTTCCATGAACCGGGGAGCTGTCCCGGTCTGGGCCATGGAGCGGTAGATCCGTCCGGTGGAGTAGAGCCCGGCGTTGAGGCTGGACAGCGCGGCGGTGAGGACGACGAAGTTCATCACGTCGCCGGCACCGGGTACGCCGATGCTGGCGAAGAAGGTAACGAACGGGGACTCGCCGGCCCTATACGCGTCGTAGGGAAGCAGGAGCGCCAGCAGGGCGGCGGAGCCCACGTAGAAGATGGCGATCCGGAAGATGACCGCGTTCACCGCCTTCGGCATGATCTTCCGGGGGTCCTTGGTTTCGCCCGCGGCGACGCCGATCATGTCGATGCCGGCGTACGCGAACACGATGCCCTGCACGATGATCACGGCGGGCAGGAACCCGTTGGGCAGCAGGCCGCCGTGGTCAGCGATTAGGGAGAGCCCGGGCTGATGCCCTGCGACCGGGAAGTTGCCGGCGAGGAAGATGCCGCCCACCAGCAGGAACGCCACGAGCGCGCCCACCTTGATGATGGCGAACCAGAATTCCAGCTCACCGAACAGCTTCACGGAGATGAGGTTGACGCCGGTGACCACGAGCAGGGCCGCCAGCGCGAGGATCCATTGTGGGACGCTGCTGAACGCGGTCCAGTAGTTGAGGTAGACCGCGACGGCGGTGATGTCCACGATCGCAGTGAGCGCCCAGGACAGCGAGTAGACCCACCCGGAGATGTAGGCGGCCTTTTCGCCGTAGAACTCCCGCGCATAGGAGACGAAGGAGCCTGATGAAGGGCGGTGCAGCACCAGTTCGCCGAGGGCGCGGAGGATAAAGAAGGCGAACACGCCGCAGATCGCGTAGACAACGGGGAGTACGGGCCCGGCTGAGGCCAGGCGTCCGCCGGCGCCCAGGAAGAGGCCGGTGCCGATGGCACCGCCGATGCCGATCATCTGGACCTGGCGGTTGGACAGGCCCTTCTTATAGCCGGATTGCTCGTCGGGGCGGACAGCCGTTGTCCGCTCCTCGACTGGATCAATGGTGGTCATGGAAACTCCTGGCCGGTGAAAGTGTTGGAGCTGCCACAGGAGCAGCTGACTTCGATCGTCCCAAGGCGACGCGTGATTGCCCATGACAGAGCAACCCCCAAAAGAGGCCAAAAATTGTACGAACGTACATGCCCCTTCGTGTGCAGGTCGGCGATGATGGGTGGAGGGCTATCGAGAGGTATGACATGACGGAAGATGAGCAGTGGCAGGCTCTGGTCGACGCTGTCGGCAGGCAGCTTCCCAGCCTCGTCGAAAATTTCCTGACCCGGATTCTTCCCGATCCTGCCTACGCCGATTCAGGCCTAACGCTGGAGGACCTGCGTGGCAGCAGCCTGAGCTCTTTTGCGGCCATGCTCTCGGCCCTCGGCGGACATGCCCCGGATATCGACGCACTGTCGGTTTTCGCTTCCGAACTTGGCGCGCGGAGGGCGCGCCAGGGCGTCCCGTTGGACAGTCTGGTCCGGGCGATTCGGCTCGACTTTTCCGTACTGTGGGACGCTTTGTCCGCACCGGGACTGGGCGCAGACCCTTCGTTGTTGGTGAGGAAGGCGGAGGTCGTGTGGGCGATTGTGGATCGCTTTGCGGCCTGCGTCCAAGAGAAATATCTCGCGAAGTTGGGCGAAATCGAAGGGGCGGATGCCGATCTGCAGCAGCAGTACCTGACACAACTGCTGGCGCCTGCCGAACCGTCAGCCGCGGATCTTTCCCGAATAGCGGGGGCCCTGCGTATCGATGCGAAGGAGGCCCTTCTGGTGGCGGCCATTGACAGGAACGACAGCCTGATTATCAAGAGGCGGCTACGGGCGCGCCCACCCCGTGACCTTCCGGTGTTCACATACGATCAAGGCCATCACACCCTGGTCATCCGGCCCCGGACGGCATCCTCAGACGAAAGGCTAAGTTTCCAGGAGGCCGTCCTATTCGACGATGTGGCAGTCGCACTGGCACCGCACGCCAAAGGGATAGCAGGAGTTCGCACAGCGGTCAGCGCTGCCCGGGAAATCATGAGGGACCTGCCCATGGGCAGCAAGGGAGTCTTCACGCTAAGGGACCGCTGGTTATCAATCACGGCACACCGACTATCTCAGGTGGGCTGCCACCCGGGACGCCTGATTTACGCGGCGCTGGACCGGTGCAGTGACAGCGAGCGGGAACGTCTTCTCGAGGCGGCGCACACCTTCCTGGAGCTCGGGAGCCTGGTAGCAACTGCAGACCGGCTAGCCTGCCACCGGAACACAGTGGTCAACAGACTCGCGGCCTTCGAAGGCTACACGGGCCTGGATCTCCAAAAACCACGAGACAGCGCGCTGGCGCTGCTTGCAATCGGAGGCTAGGTCGCGGCTTCGACCTTAGCCTCCACCGGAGTCGCGAGTCCGGGTACGGAAGACGGCACATGGAAATTCGTACGCGAGGAGGGCCGGGAAGCCCGGCCCTCCTGCTCGATCCGGTTGCGGCCTTCTAATCTAAGTCAGGCCGCGGCAATGGTCTTTTCCGCCATCTTTCTGACTGCAGCGATGGTTGATTCGACCGCTTTGAGGTAGTCGGCTTTCATCCCTTCTGCGTAAGCCTCTTCCTCCGTTGACCCGGGTTTCGCCATGGAGACGACGAGGGCAAAGCTGAAGCGGAGCCGCAGGTCGTCGTCGTCACCCTCGATCTCGTTGGCTATTGTGCCGAGTACGTCGCCAGCGATCCGCGTAAAGACCACGCGGTTTGGCTTCTGCAAGGTGATCCGCTCGGTGTACGCCTCGTCGCGCAGTACGATCTCTCGATCGAACACAGTGTCGCTGATTCGGTCGATGACCGTACAGCTGCTCATCGATGACACGAAGGGCAGAGCGTTATTGGCCTTCATGACGAGGCCAGCCCAGAGCTGGTCTTTGGTAATCGAAACGCCGTCACCATTAACGGGCAGAGCATGGGAAACGAAGATCATGGATGGATTCCTTTCAGGTGGTGTTTCACGTACTGGGTGCAGGGACGGTATGCGCCGCACTTGCCGTCCGCAAAGATGCCTAGCTCACTGCATGGAACGGGCATCGGGCCGGGACATAGCAGGTCGTCATGATGATGCTGCGCCCTCCTGCTCTGTGGCCCGTGGTGACTGCAGCGCCATGAACCAGGCTATGCCGACGATGACATGCATTAATCCGAGGACGGCTCCGGTAGGGATGTCCTCGGACGACGCCATGGGACTGGCCGCCGTCAGAACGCCGAAGACAAGGCCTGCCCAGGCCGCGAAGCGGCGGAAGCCGGGTCTGCGGCATGCAATGATCCAGGTCAGCAGGCCGGCTACTGCCATCGGCACAAGCGTCGCGATGACCGTAAGGAGCGCCGGGATCTCCTGGGCGGTGGGCGCGGTGACGGCCATTGATGCGCCGGATGCCGAGGCGATGCCATACGTGATGAGGTTCAGGACGGCAGCCGAGCCTGCGGCGATCGCCAAACGGGAGGAATGGACCGGCCACTGTGTGCGGGCGGTCGATGCGGGAGTGGTTGTGGTGGTGCTCAAGCGTTTGCCTTCGCGTCGGTGAGGAGGGCGAGCTCGTCCAGGGTCGGGTAGTCGAGGTAGCCGGCGGCGTCGCCGCCGTAGAAGCTTGAGCGGTCGGGGGTGTTGAACGGCCCGCCGGCGGCGAGCCGTGCGGGCAGGTCGGGGTTGGCCAGGAACAGTGCACCGAAGGAGACGAGGTCTGTCGTGCCGTCCTCAATCAGGACCAGGGCCTCGGGGCCTGTGGGTTCCGGAGCGGTGTTCGGGTTCAGGACCAGGGTGCTGGGCCAGGCGGCGCGGAGGGTGTTGGTGAGTTCGCGGCCGGCGGATTCCATGATGTGCAAGTACGCCAGACCAAGAGGGGCCAGTTCAGCGACGAGGGCACCATAGGTCGCCTCGAGGTCGGCATCGTCCTGGATGTCGTTGAAAGTCGCGCCGGGTGAGATCCGGAATCCGACCCTGTCCGCGCCGATCGCCTCGGCGACGGCGGAAGCGACCTCGACGGCGAAGCGGATACGTCTTTCGACGCTGCCACCCCAGCTGTCTGTGCGGATGTTGGAGTTCGGGGCCAGGAACTGGTGGATGAGGTACCCGTTGGCGCCGTGGATCTCGACACCGTCGAAGCCGGCGTCGATCGCGTTGCGGGCAGCGTCCGCGAAGTCCGAAATCGTCTGAATGATCTCGTCTTCGGAGAGTTCGCGGGGCTCGACGAACGCCTGCATCCCCTCATAGGTGTAGACCTGCCCGGCAGCCGTCACGGCCGACGGGCCAACGGGATGCAGTCCCTCCGGAAGAAGGCTGGGGTGGCCGACCCGGCCGGTGTGCATCAACTGCGCATAGATCACCCCGCCGGCCTCGTGCACTGCCGCCGTGACCGGCTTCCAGGACTTGACCTGGTCAGCCGAGTGGAGTCCTGGGGTATTGGTGTAGCCCTGACCCACGACCGAGGGCTGTATACCTTCGCTGATGATGAGCCCGGCCTCCGCACGCTGAGCATAATACGTCGCCATCAGCTCCGTTGCCGTTCCATGGGGCGCGGTCGCGCGACTGCGCGTCATCGGCGCCATCGCGACCCGGTTCTTCAAGGGCGTCCTGCCCAGTTCGTAGGGCTCGAAGACGGTCGTCATATTGTGCTGTCCTTACTGTTCGCGTCTCGGTCACCGGAGTCGATGACATCGTTGAGCATGGCACATACTTGTTCGAACAGTAAAGTTCGTAGGAGTGGGGAAATGCGGGTGATGGAACCCACAGACGGGCTGATTGCGCTCAAGTTTCAAGGGGGCTAGGGTTTAATTGTCCGAACAGTGAAAAAGAAGGTGTGGGCGTGCAAGAATGTCCGAGCAGTCCCGACGCATCGTCGTCGATGGGGAGCGTACCCGTTCCTGTATCAGCCGCTGGCGGCCCGATCAGTCACGCTATTTTCCGGGTGGCGCGCCTGCATCGGATGTTGGCGGGACAATTGCTTCGGGAAGTCGGACTCCATCCCGCCCAGGAACTCGTGATGATGCAGCTTTGGGATCGAGGGGCTCAGCGTCAGACTGACCTCGTAAGGTTTCTGGGGTCGGACGCCGCTACCATGACGCGCACCGTCCGCCGCCTTGAGAACGCAGGCTTCGTCCGGCGCCGCCCGTGCGCGAAAGACAAACGCGTCACCATCGTCGAACCCACCGCTGCCAGCCTCGCGCTGCGCACTCAGGTGGAGTCCATCTGGGCGCAACTCGAAGAATGTACGACCGGCGAATTAAGCACAGTGGAGCAGTCGGACTTCCTTGCCCTGCTTGCGCAGACCGAAAAGAACTTGGTCGCCAGCGCCCCGGTCGTCGGTATTGAGGCCCCGGTTCCCTGAGCGCAACGACCTAGCGCGTCCGCCGGGATCCCGCCCGTCTGAGTCCGACGCCCTGCTGCCACCTGCTCTCGGACCCCTGGCAAGCCAGCCTAGCCGCCGCGCTCACCGAATACGTAAACCAACGCCGAAAGAACTGGAGAACACATGCAGCACGAGGGTAAGGCGCTTGCCGCCGATGAGACCGACGGACACCACCAGCGCACACCGGGGATCGCCTCTGTGCATGTCCGTGCCCTACTCACGTGGTGCGCGATCTTCCCCCTGATCCTAATCGGAATGACCGTCGAGGGGCTTGTCATCCCGGCTTGGCACCCGGTTCTAAGGACCCTCATGCTGACGCTCGTAGTCGTGCCCGTGTCGGTCTACTTCGTGGTACCGAGGCTGCTGCTCTTGCACAGTCGCTTCAGCCATGCCGCCCACCGGCGACGCAACCGGCGTGCGGCACGCCGCGCGGCACATGCCGCGTAGTGTGACGACCTCAGTCGACTCCGCCTGGACGTGGATGGCCCTGAACCCGACGCCTCCATGCCGACGATGAGGCCCGGGCATTCCGTGGCACATTGACTCTCACCGGCTGTACGGCAACAAGATATGGTGCGCTCGAATCCAACGTGTCGCACCCGCAAATGGAAAGTTAGGAATGACCATGACTGAATCTCTTGCTGGCAAAGTTGCCATCGTCACCGGGGGCGGCGGCGGAATCGGCCGAGAGACCGCCCGTGTGCTCGCCGAAAAGGGCGCACGGGTCGTCGTCGCCGACCTCTCGGAGGAGGCAGGACGGGAGACACTTGAGGTGATGGGGGCCGGTGACGATGCGATCTTTGTCCGTGCCAACGTCGCAGACCTCGACTCGATGACCGCACTCGTCCGCACCACCGTCGACCGTTTCGGCAGCCTAGATATTGCGCACAACAATGCCGGCATCGAATTCAGCGGTCCGGACCTCGCAGACGTTACTGTCGAGCAATTTAACAAAATCATCACCGTCAACCTCACCGGCGTCTTCATCAGCATGAAGGTTGAGATCCCCCAGATGCTTGCCCAGGGTGGCGGATCCATTATCAACACGGCCTCTTCGCTCGGCCAGGCAGCGATCGCGCACCAATCCGCCTATGTCACCTCGAAGCATGGCGTGATCGGACTGACAAGGGCCGCCGCCGTCGAATACTCCGACCGCGGCGTCCGGGTGAATGCCATTCTGCCCGGCGTGATCCAGACCCCTATGATCGATGCACTTGAAGAGACCCACCCCGGCTTCAAGGACGCACTGCTGGCCAAGCACCCGATCGGCCGGCTGGGTGCGCCGCGGGACATTGCCGAGGCTGTTGCCTGGCTCGGTTCGGATGCTGCCTCGTTCGCCACGGGGGCGTTGTTCAACATCGACGGCGGCTACCTCGCCATTTAGCGCCTCGGCCCTGCCCGGCAACCAAAAGTGAACCAAAGGGAGAACCACCGTGACCACTCAAGCTAGCCCTCAATCATCAGCCAAGACAGTCCTGCTTATCGGTGCGACTGGATCGCTTGGAGGCATGATCGCGCGGGAGCTCCTTGCCCAAGGCGCCAATCTCCGACTGCTGGTTCGTTCCAGCAGCCGCTCCAAGATCGACGCCGAAATCGCGGCCAAATCTGAGGTTGTTGATGATGGACCGGGCATCTTCGACGGCGTGCACATGGTGGTCTCCCCCGTTCAGGGTGGGCCTGGCACGATCGTCGAAGCCCAGCTGGGGTGGCTGCGAGCCGCCCGGGAAGCAGGCGTAAGGCGCTTCATCGCTTCCGACTACAGCATGAACCTTTTCGGACTCGACGACGGCGACAACATCCATTCGGACTTCCGCCGCGAATTCGCACGGCGAGCCGAAGCCGAACAGGGCGATGTCGAGCTCGTCCATCTGCTCAACGGCGCATTCCTGGACCGGGGGGTGCTCTTCGGTTTTCTCGAAGCATTCGATCTCGACAAGGACGAGGCTTACCTATGGGGTGACGGCGAAGTAAAGATGGAATTCACCACCTTCGCCGATACGGCTGCCTACGCTGCCGCGGCGGCCGTGGACGAACGTAACGTACCGGAAAGGCTCTATGTTGCCGGCAATGTGCTCACCTTCGATGAACTGGTCGCCGCAGCCGAAGCCGGACTCGGGCGCGCCATCACGGTTAAGAAACTCGGCACCCTAGCTGACATGGATGCCGAGATCGTCCGGCGCCGAGGCGACGGTCGAGGCGGATTCTCCGCCGTGCCTTTGATGTACTGGCGTGCCATGCTCACCGGTAAGGGCAAACTCGGGCCGCTCATGAACGATCGCTACCCATGGGTTCAGCCGACCAGCGTGCGAGACTACACTGCAGCGATGGCGGCGGGCACGGCCTGATCGGCTGACGCGATCCGGTTGCCTGTATGGCGACGCCAGCGCTGTAGGTAAGACGGCCGGTCGAGCAGGACTTCATCGACCACATCCTGTTGCCCAGCCGCACCCAGCCTTCAGAAGCTCGTGGACCGTCCGACTTCGAACGCCCGCCCCGCCCGGGGCGGCGTGTGCCCGCCCATACGGCGCGTATCCGCAGGGTCACTTAGTCCTCAGAAGGGGAACGACTTGAAGCATTTTTGCGTACCCCCAGTGGGCCGCAACCCAGCGCGCATTGACAGGAGCGGCAGCCGCCGCGCAACACTAAAGGGGGCTCGAGCATGAGCCGCGTACTCATCATCGGCGGCTCGGGTCGCACAGGCCGTCTCATCGCCGACGAGGCGAAGCGTCTCGGCCACGATGTCACCATAACGGCACGAGATCCACGCCGCGTCACGGATGAAGGAACCGTTCCACAGGGCATCGGACTGGTCCACGCCGACGTCCACGATCCCGCATCTGTCCTCGCCGCAGTGAAGAACACTGACGCTGTGATAGTCGCCGTGAGCAGTTCCGCCCGCGGATCAGGCTCCGTGTACTCCGATGCCGCCCGGGCTGTGATCGGAGCGGTGGCACCCGGAACACGCGTGATCGTGGTCTCCTCAGGCGGCGTAGCCCGCGACGACAAGGGCCTGCCATTGTGGTGGTTCCGGCGCATCCTCACCCCACTATTCATGAACGATCTCTACACGGACATGAAGGTCATGGAGGACATGTTCCGGGCCAGCGAGCTGGACTGGACGATAGTGCGCGCCTCATACCTCAAAGACGGACCAGGCGGGGGCGAGATCCGCATCTCTGACGGGTCGAACCCTCGCGGAGGATGGAAGCTGAGCCGTCATGACCTAGCAGCGTTCGTCGCGGCGCAGCTCAACACCGAGGAGTGGTCCCGACGGCTGCCGACCTTGGCCCAGTGACACGGGCATCTGCGGCATCCGCACGGACCCGCCTCGTGGAGCGTGTAGGCGCATACATGGCGCTCACCAAACCACGGATCATTGAGCTTCTCCTGGTGACGACGGTGCCGGGCATGGTCCTTGCCGCGGGCGGCTGGCCGTCCTGGCCCGTTATCGTGTTCACACTGGTCGGCGGGGCATGCGCGGCAGCCGCGGCGAGCGTCCTGAACTGCATATACGACCGAGACATCGACGCGGTAATGGCGCGCACGCAGTCCCGCCCACTTGTCAGGCGTGCTGTGTCCGTCCACGCCGCACGGATATTCGCCGGCATCCTGACCGTGCTCAGCGTCGCCCTGCTGGCGATTGGCACGACGCTGCTCGCGGCGGTGATGGCGGCAGCTTCGATTGCGTGGTACGGGTTCCTCTACACCCGGGTCCTTAAACGGCGCACCCGGCACAGCACGCTCCTTGGAGGCTTCCCAGGCGCAGCTCCTGTGCTCATCGGCTATGCCGCGGTCGCCGGTAACGTGTCGATGGCGGCGGTCGTGTTATTTTCCGTCGTGTTCTGCTGGCAGTTGCCGCATTTCTGGTCCCTCGCGACGAAGTACCGGGAGGACTACGCCCAGGCGGGGGTCCCCATGCTCCCTGTAGTCGAGCCCATCCGGAGTGTCGCTCTCTGCAGCGTGCTCTGGACCTACGCAACCGTGGCAGTCTCGCTCCTGTTGCCGCTTGCCAATGACCGGATCGGTGTCTGCTACCTTACCGTGGCCGGCCTCGCGGGACTCTGGTTTCTCCTCCAAGCCCATCAGTTCTTCCAACGTGCACGTCGCAGCCCAAGTGATCCCCGTCCGATGCTGCTGTTCCACACGAGCGTCGCTTACATGTGCCTCCTTCCGATCGGTCTGGTAGTCGACATCCTCCTGTGACCAAGCGGTCGCCGGTCTGGTCATGTTGGTGGGTGGAGTCGTTGCAGTGGGCGCTGGAGCTGGTGGTCGGCTTAGCAAGATCAAGACCTGAGTGCTTGCCGCAGATCCTACGGCGTTTTCATGGCGGCCGGAAAGCAAGCGCCTGGTAGTGCTTGCGTAGCAGATCCACGACCTGCGGAGCACGGAAAAGGACGGTGCCTGGCGTAGCCGATTTGCCTACCCAGAGGATGCTTAGGGCGAGTCCGCCGGAACGTGCTATCCGTCGGATAGTCCAGCACCACTGGAGGCGTTATTCCAAAGCGTCTTCCTCGCCCCCAGCACCCTCCTCCGGTAATTCCCTGCCGTTGGCAATGTCCGTCGAGTTCCCCGCCGACTTCATGGACCAGCACGAGATGGACAAGGTCCGCCGAACTGTTGGAGGCGACCCGGATTATTTCCCTCGAACTGGGCTGTTCTCCGATAACGTCGGCTGACCCCGCGAACGCCGAAGGAGAGGACCTGGCTAGGTCCTCTCCTTCGGCGTTGCGCTGCTAGGTCAGCTGAATCGCACCTCGAGGGTCTTCAGTCCGCTGAACGTCGCGGTGACAGTGTCGCCCGGGCTGATCGGGACAGCGGCTGTCATCGAACCGGACATGACCACCGTACCTGCCTCAAGTGTCTGGCCCAGCGCGCCCAGGGTGTTGGCAACCCAGAGCAGCCCGTTGAGCGGATGGCCGAGCACGGCCGCGCCGGTGCCCTCGCCCACCACGTTGCCGTTGACGGAGAGGGTCACTGCGGTGGCAGCGAGATCCTGGGATTCGATCCTGATGTGTTCGCTGCCGAGTACCAAGGCGCCGGAAGAGGCGTTATCGGCGATCGTGTCGGGGAGCTTGATGCGCCAGTCGGCGATCCGCGAGTCGATGATCTCCAGCGAGGTCACGGCGTAGTCCACGGCGTCGCGGACGTCGTCGAGCGTGAGTCCGGGCCCGCGCAGGTCGCTCTTGAGCACGAAGGATATCTCCGGCTCGATCTTAGGGCTGATGAACTGCTCGAGGCTGACCCGTCGGGACGGGTCCAGGACCATGTCGTCGAGCAGGCGGCCGAAGTCGGGCTGGTCGACGCCGAGTTGCTTTTGCATGGCGAGCGAGGTCAGTCCCACTTTGTAGCCCACCACTGTCCGCCCGGCTTTCTTCCACGCCCCTACCTGGTGTTCTTGGACGGCGTAAGCCTGCTCGAGGGTGAGATCTGGGTGGGTCCCGCTCAGCGGAGCAATCGGCTGCCGGGAGGTGTACGCGGCCAGCAGGGCGTCGCCCAGCGCTTCAATCGAAACTGCGGGGGTAGTGGTTGGGGTTTCGGTCATGTCTATGCCGCCTTGGTGTTGAGTAGGTCGAGGGCGACGTCGACGATCATGTCCTCCTGGCCGCCGACCATCTTGCGCCGTCCCAGTTCCATCAGAATATCCATCGTGGGAATCCCGTATTTTTCCGAGGCACGCTCGGCATGCAGGAGGAAGCTGGAGTAGACGCCGGCGTAGCCGAGGCTGAGCGTTTCCCGGTCCACCTGGACCGGGCGCACTTGCAGCGGCCGCACGATGTCATCCGCTGCGTTCATCAGTGCGAACAGGTCTGTGCCGTGGTTCCAGCCCAGCTTGTCCGCAACGGCGATGAACACTTCGAGCGGGGCGTTGCCCGCCCCGGCGCCCATCCCGGTCAGGCTCGCGTCGACGCGGTTCGCGCCGGCCTTCACCGCGGCCACCGAATTCGCGACGCCAAGGGAAAGGTTGTGGTGGGCGTGGATGCCAACCTCGGTGCCGGCGTCGAGCACGTCGCGCAGTGCGTTGACGCGGTCGGTGACGTCGTCCATGGTCTGCGCGCCGCTGGAGTCGACGACGTAGACGCACTGGGCGCCGTAGCTTTCCATCAGTTTGGCCTGTTTCCCGAGTTCGGCCGGGGTGGTCATGGCGCTCATCATGAGGAAGCCGGCCGTGTTCAGGCCGAGCTCTCTGGCCGTCTCGATATGCTGCGCCGAGACGTCTGCCTCGGTGCAGTGGGTCGCCACCCGAACGTAACTGACGCCGGCGGACACAGCGCGCTTGAGGTCGCGGATAGTTCCGACGCCGGGCAGCAGCAGCGTTGCAATGGCGATGTTCCCGGCCACTTCGGCCGCGGCCTCGATGAGGTGCACATCCGAGTGCGCGGAGAAGCCAAAGTTGACGCTGGAACCGTTGAGGCCGTCGCCGTGCGCGACCTCCACGCTGTCGACGCGGGCAGCATCGAGCGCCTGGACGATGTCCCGTACGTTCTGCACGCTGTACTGGTGGCCAACGGCATGGCTGCCGTCGCGAAGGGTGACATCGGAGATGAAGAGCTTATCCTTCGTGGGATCGAACATGGTTTATGCCACCTCCAGTGCGCGCGCATGGCGGGCCATTGTTTCTGCCGTCCGCAGGGCGGCCGAGGTCATGATGTCAAGGTTGCCAGCGTATGCGGGCAGATAGTGGGCAGCGCCCTCGACTTCGAGGAATACGCTGGTCTTCAGGCCCGTGAATTCGCCAACGCCCGGCACCACGACCGGAGTTGTGATGTCATCGAACTGCACGCGCTGCTTCAGCCGGTAGCCCGGTACATACGCGTTGACTTTCTCCACCATTGCATCAATAGCTGCCTCGATCGCCTCACGGTCGCCGGCACGGGTCAGTGTGAAGACAGTGTCACGCATCATCAGCGGCGGCTCGGCCGGATTCAGGATTATCAGGGCCTTGCTGGCTGCGGCCCCGCCGACACTCTGGAGGGCGGCGGCCGTTGTATCCGTGAACTCGTCGATATTGGCCCGCGTTCCCGGTCCGGCCGACTTGCTGCTGATCGACGCGACGATCTCGGCGTAGGCCACGGGTGCCACACTGGAGACCGCAGCGACGATCGGGATCGTGGCTTGGCCGCCGCAGGTGACCATGTTTACGTTGGAGGCATCGAGGTTCTCTTCAAGATTCACGACCGGCACGCAGTATGGGCCGACGGCGGCGGGGGTGAGATCGATAAGGCGGAGGCCCGGCTTGGCTGCCAGCAATACTTCGGCATTGTGCACGTGCGCCTTTGCCGAGGTGGCATCGAAAACAAAATCGATGGTCTCGAACTCGGCCGACTCAATTAGGCCTTGCACTCCGGTAGCGATCGCTTCGACGCCCAGACGCTTCGCCCGGGCGAGTCCGTCCGAGGCGGGGTCGATACCCACCATGGCGGTGATCTTCAGGGTGCCGTCGCCGCGGAGGATTTTGATCATCAAGTCTGTCCCGATGTTGCCGGATCCGATAATGGCGGCATGCAGGGAACGAGGTTCTTCTCGCTGAGGCAAGGGGCGCCCCTTTCATAGGTGTCAGGTGGTGGTGCGCTGGATATCCAAGATCTGTTCGACGTCGTTGTTCGAAACTACGGATGACGTTTCCCAAAGGAATTCCATGAGCCGGGAATGTTTGACGTACTTGCATTCTGGACGGTTGCCCCCGCATACTCCAAGCATGTGTCCCGCTGAACGGAACGATGCAGAGTCCATGATTAGCCGAGTGGCAGCGATCTTCGATGCCTTCGGATCGGGCGACGATGCCCTCGGCATCTCAGAAATCGCCCGAAGAACCGGCCTGGCGAAGTCCACTGTGTCGCGGATTGTGCAGGAGCTGACGACGTATAAGTTCCTCGAGCGCAGCGGTTCAGACCTGCAGCTAGGACTCCGGCTGTTCGAGTTGGGTGAATCGGCCAGCAGGCCACGAGATCTTCGCAAGATAGCCCTCGCGTCCATGGCAGACCTTCGCGCTGCCGTGCACCTCACGGTTCACCTTGCTGTGCTGGAACGACGCGAAGTGGTCTACATCGAAATCCTGCCCGCTAGGGGAATCCCGCCTTTACCCAGCCGGGTGGGAGGCCGAATGCCGGCCTATGCAACGGCCGTGGGCAAAGCGCTGCTCGCATGGTCGGATGACTCCGTGGTGGACGACGTACTGAGCCAGACGCTGGTAGCCGTTGGCCCCCACACCGTAACGGATCCTGCGCGGCTTCGACGGGAGCTCGTGCGCGTTAGGGCGAATGGAATCGCCTACGAGCACGAGGAGAGTGCCCCTGGAGTTGCCTGCGCGGCAACCATCATCCGCACTGCCACGGGTGAGCCGATAGCAGCCTTGTCGGCAGCAGGCTGGGTGAAGGATGTCAACGTGAAACGGGTTGGGCTCGCCGTTCAAACTGCAGCGCAGACAGTGTCGCGCCTGGTCGCGAGACGACCCGGATTGAAGCTCTGACCCAGGGAACTCGTATCCGTTCAGGGCGGGACGAGGGTATAGATGAAGAGGGGTTACGATCGTCCTTATTTTTGCCTGGCTCTGCTGCCAACCGCCATTGCCAAGGACACCTGGATGGCCATCGCCTCGGCTTCGGTGGATACGTCCTGCATGACTGTAAGAGCTGTACGTGATAAGTGCTTTGCCATGAGGCTTCCCGCAACGGACGGATCATTCCCTTCGACGGCGGCCAGGATTTGTTCGTGCTCCTGCTGCCGAACTTCGAAGGATTGGTGATGCCAAAGCTGGAAAAGCCGCAGATACCGTTCGCTTCGTTCTGCGAAAGAATCTATGGTCCTTCGAAGTGGTTCCGTTACCCGCGCCATGCACAGACCGTGGAAGCGGCGATGGCTATCCATCCAAGCAGTCATATCTTGGGCCATGTGGGCTTGTTCCATGGAACGGAGGCATTCTCGCGCGAGCCGGGACTCGTCGGCAGTGAGAAATCCCGTGCTCAAGCGGCAACCAAGGCTTTCCAAGGATATGCGGGCGGCATAGAGCTGGTCGAGTTCCGTAGCATCGAGCCCCTTGACCCGGGCTCGTTGGTTGAGGTCGGCCTCAATGAGGCCCTCCTCTTGAAGCATTCGGAAGGCCTCCCGCATTGGTGTTCGGCTTACAGCGAATGTCCTGGCCAGTTCGGCCTGCTTGAGAACAGCCCCCGGGGGGAGGGCGCTATCGATAATAAGGCGGCGGAGGTGGGCATGCAGCTCCATGCTTGTTGTCCGTGGAGAAGTAAAAATCGGGCGCGGGAGGCCTTCCAGCACATTCTGTTGCGTCACTCTAGGTGCTCCTAGCTGTTGGGATACTGAAGTCCACCCAAACTACATGTACTTTTGTGACGATAACGGGTACATAAGGTTCTCCGTCGAGAACGACCCACGGCGACTGAACTTGAGAAGCTTTCTGCCCCGCTCCGGCAGACTCGATGTATCAAGAAACTATACCAAAGGTGTAGACACTTTGTGCTTGTGCCGGTACTTTCGGATGTTGAAGAAACGTTGACCAGGTGAGGCTATAGGGCATCTTGTGCAAAGATCAGAAGGCGGAAGGCAGCAGAGTGCAACATGAAGCTAAACCCGGGCCGCAAAACGAATCGGACGTGTCTTCGCCCCGTCCTTCAACCGCGTCGGTGCATGCCAGGGCGGTCATCACTTGGGTTGCTATATTTCCGCTAGTCGCTATTGGCATTGGAGTGCTGCGAGTTCTTGCTCCGCAGTGGCCCCCGCTGCTACAGGCCTTCGTTCTTACAATCGTGGTAGTTCCCCTAGCTGTCTATTTTGTGGTGCCGTGTCTTGTGCTGCTTCAGGAGCGTCTCGGCAAAGCTGTATACGCAGCACGGGACCGCCTCCATTCCGGCCCCCGCAGCACCGATTGAAGACCGAGGGATGCGTGAACCTCCAGGGTCCTCTTCTCAGAGAATCTCGCGATCTTTCGGCCAAACTTTGCGCCGTCGATACTTCGGCGGATTCATCGAACGAACAACGGTCAACTTTGCCCAGGCGTTGCACGCGCCTAAGGAAGGCGATATGAAATCACACCGCTATGACGAATGGAACCTTCTCATCGGAGCATTCGTCGAGATACGCAAGGATCAAAGGTTTGTGAGGGCAGGATTCGTAGAGGACGCCATGCCCGACTCATCTTCTCTGTGGCTGGCGGCCAGCGGGACCTACACTCGAACCCTTCTTGAGAAATCTGAAGGATATGAAGTGTGGGTTGAACCTCAGGAGCTCGAGGGCCCGCTCCGTTATCGAATGACAGCATCCAAACTGCACGATGATCAGATGACGCATTCGGGCGTGTAAGACGCCCCCGCGTTCATCCGCTCAGAACCCACGCGCCGCTTATGGATTAGCCAGAATCAGGGATACTGCGTTCTGGACGACGGGCAGCGCGCGAGCAGGGACTGCTGGTGCAGGGGGACCGTCCGTTAGGGAACGTCGTCACACTGCGGAACCCGATCTCACCTCCTCAGGGGGTAATTCTGCGGGCCGGCTATCGGCAATCTCTGACGTGCGTTCTCGACAACACTTTGTGCTTCTTGCGCTGGTCGAACCTCTCAATCAGTGCACACTTGGCCGTGTTCCACTCACCGAGACACTACTTGACCCTTTCGTTCAACTGCATACACTTAGCTATCGGCGGGCTTCATCGACCTCGTGCGAGCCGCGGGGGTCGAAAAAGCTACCGCCGTTCAATACTGAGCACGTCACATCGTTTCAAAGGAGAAACAGCATGGCCCGTAATTTGCAGGAGACCTTCGACTCAATAGACAAGCAGGACGCCGCCGGCTTCGTCGCGGGTCTTACTGACGACGTCCTTTTCACATTCGGCAATCATCCGTCGGCTGTCGGACACGAAGCGGTGATCGCAGGAGTCGAGGCGTTCTGGTCGTCCATCGGCGGCCTTCGCCATCGCATTCAGGACTTGTGGGAGGCGGAGCCCAATGTCACTGTCGTGTGGCTCCTCGTGGACTACACGCGCCTGGATGGCCAAGTCGTCACGGTGCCGTGCGTCGACATCCTTCGCTGGACAGGCGACAAGATTTCGGACTGGCGGATCGTAGTAGACGTTGCTCCTGTCTACGCGCCCCTTGATGCAATCGCCGCGTCCTGACCCTTTAACACGCCGAGGAGGCAACCATGATCTTCGTCAGTCAGTCCCTGCCAGTCAATGAGAACGGGCAACCCGTGCTGAAACGAGCTGACGTTTGGGACGGCCTTGTCCTGAAGGCGAACAACGCCCTGCCGTTCGTCGCGGCGATGACGGACTGCGTCGTCACCCAGCGGCACAGCGATACGGTATTCGACCGCGACATAGTGCTGCGCGGCGAGCCCCACAGCGAACGAATCACACTGATGGAGCCGCAGCGGGTCGTCTTTACCCGTATCGCGGGCCCGGTTCTGGGCACCATCGCCAACGAGATCGAGGGCGAGGACGACGACCTTCGCTTGCGGTTCAGCTTCGCCCTCGTCATCTCGGGAGTCGAGCCCGGCTCGGCCGAGGAGCAGCGATATGCCGACAGCATGACCGATGACTACCTCAAGGCAGTCAGCTCGACACTCGAGGCAATGCGTAAGAACAAGACAGAAGGAGCAAGGGTATGACGGGACGGTTCACAGGCCGAACCGCGGTTGTGACAGGCGCCGCCAGCGGCGTAGGCCGTGCCTACGCGCTTCACCTCGCCGGTGAGGGGGCCAATATTGCAATCCTCGATCTGGCGGACGCCGCACCCGTACTAAACGAGATCCGGGCTTTTGGCGTTGACGCCGTGGGTATTCGTCTCGACCTGACCGATCATGAGGCCGTGCTTGCGAGCGTGTGGGAGGTCGAAGCCGCGGTGGGGGCCGTTGACATCCTCGTCAACAACGCTGGCATCTACCCGAACGTTCCGCTCGCAGAGATGTCGCTGGCTCAGTATCAACAGACCATGACCATCAATGCGCAATCTGTTTTCTCCTGCATCCAGGCTTACTCCACGGGCATGAAGGAGCGTGGCTACGGCCGCATCGTCAATATGGTAAGCAACTCGGTGAATTTGGTCATGACCGGCTTCGCACACTACTTTGCGTCCAAGATGGCCGTTATGGGTCTTACCCGGGGTGCCGCCACCGAGCTTGCTGAGTTCGGTGTCACGGTTAACGCTATTGGCCCGAGCCTTGTGCGAACGCCCGGCACGGCCTCCGGCCCTGCAGAGTTCTTCGAAATCGTGCCGCAGCTGCAGGCAATTAAGCGCGTTGAGGAGCCGGAGGATCTGGTCGGAGCCCTCGCCTTCTTGGTCAGCGACGACGCTGCGTTCATGACCGGCCAAACCATTTGGGTCGACGGCGGTCTCGTTCGTGGCGCATGACTGACGTGGGCCTGGTTAACTGCCTTCGGATGACTGTGGGGCCAAGATATTCAATGCAAGGTCACTCGCCTATGTACCGTCTTGCCATCCCGTTTGACAGTTAGGTGAGAACGCGCCGAGGAAGCGAAACCGGAGTGGGTATGTACTAAGCTCTCCAGCCGTCGCCGGCTAAGCAGGGGGAACCTGCTTAGCCGGCAGCTTCGTGGCCAGGGTGCTGTCCAGTTCTGATCAAGATGCAGATCGCGCGGTAGACAGTTATGTCTAGCGGATACGGGTACTCACGCTTACTTTTGCCGGGTTCTGGTGCTAACAGCCGGCGCCAGGGATTCCCGTATGGCCTGCCTCGGTGCCGGGTGACCCGTCCCGTATGACTATTAGAGCAGTACGCGACAAGTGCTTTGCCATCAGATTGCCTGCTACGGTCGGATCCTTCCCTTCCACCGCAGTTAAGATTCATTCATGCTCACGCTGTGCCGCATCGATGGACTGGGGGTGCCACAGCTGAAAGAGCCGCAAGTACCGTGCACTTAGTTCCGCAAATGAGTCAATGGTTCTACACACCAGTTCTGTGACCCGCGCCATGCAAAGGCTGTGAAAGTGGCGATGACTTTCCGTCCAGACGGCATGTCCTGATTCTTTTGCGCCTGCTCCATAGATAGCAGGCACTCCCGCGCGAGCTTGGACTCTTCAGCGGTGAGAGTCCCAGTGCTCATGCGGCAGGCCAGACTCTCCAGGCAAATGCGGCGGCGTATAACTGATCCAGTTCCTTGGCATCGAGTCCCTTGACTCGGGCCCGTTGATTCAGGTCCGCATCAATCAGACCCTCCTCTTGCAACATCCGAAATGCTTCGCGCATGGGTGTGTGCGGCTAACGCCGAACGCTCGAGCAAGCTCAGCCTGCTTGAGTACAGACCCAGGAGGAAGGACACTGTCGATGATGAGACGCCGCAAGTCAGCGTGCAGTTCCATGCTTGTTGTACGTGGAGAACTGAACGTGGGGCGGGGGAGTCCGTCGAAGGCATTCTGAGTAGTCAATGGACGTTCTCCTTGCTATGGGAACACCGGGGATTCGAGGCGGGCACCTCCCTCGAATGCTGGGCGGAGGGCTGCCGGGGCACTTTTAAGTGTGTGTCGTGGCTTGTCAGACCCCATGCCCGGGCGGCGGTGCTTCGTCAGAGTGATCAGTTGGTCTGCTATGTACGGCAATGGGTTGTCCCAGTGGCGCGGCCAGCAATCTAGACACCTTTGGCAGTGCATGAGTACAGCCGCCTCCTATTGCAGACGCGCAAGGTTTTCGGAAGGTTTGCAGTCCGGCCATTGTCACCCTGTATCTCCTGGCTGGCGTCCTTTCACAATAGCCCTGTGTGAATAGTCGAAAGACTCGTGACTGCATTACGGGTGTCGAACACAATTGACGCTTGTGCGTCTGTAATGACGGCCCGTAGGTTTCCGTACTTGAGGTGTAATCGCGCCCTGTGGTGCGACTGCGGGCCTTGCAGCTTGTTGGACAGCGCCCGGGCATCGGCCACAGATTACCTCAGGAGTGCATGGACTTTGGGTGTCTAAGTGAATGCGGGGGCGTCTGCCTGCTATTGAGCACAGCGACCCCGAAACGGGATCGTCTGAAACCATTTCAGGCCTGAGAGGTACTCCATTTTCGTGGAATCACTGGAGTTGCGGCGTTTACTCATCGAAATTTTCATGCCAAAACAGCATCCACTGAGGCCGCGCGTCTCATGTAGCCGCTCTACGAGGTCAAAATTAATCAACCAAGGGGCTGTTGCAACTCGTTTTTCTGACATAAGATGTGTACACACTTTGTGGCGTGATGCAGGACACAGACGAAGTTCTAAGATCCTCCGCCACCCTCCGCCACCCTCCGCAAAGAGAGGTCCGCAATGATGCGAGACAACACTACAAAACCGCGGCTATCGGACACTGAAGTCCAAAAGGAAACGACGGTATCCACAGCGAGAGCCGGACAGGTCCGAGGTTTTCTGAGGTCGTTTGAGGAGCTCCGGGTACTCGGCGTCCTGGCTTTCATCGTGGTACTTGTATCCGCGTTCCACCCTCAATTCCTTTACATCGGGTCCATCGCGAACATCACACAGCAGGCAGCTTTTTTCGGGATTATTGCCCTGGGAATGGTCTTCTTAATGTCGATGGGAGAGTTAGACCTCTCGGTGGGCGGCAATTTCGCATTCTGTGCCATGGTGACGGCCCTTCTGGCCCGCGCGGAGGTGGATCTCTGGCTTGCCGGCGCGCTGGCGGTTTTGGCCGGAGCGCTGCTTGGCGCATTGAATGCCGTCCTGGCCAACGTGCTCTCGGTACCGATGATTGTCGTTAGCCTGGGCACGCTCGCGGCCTACCGGGGACTCACTCTCATTGTCAGCGGTGCGCAGTCGGTTACAGGCGGCGAGCCCGATGCAGCGTTCTTTGCAGTCCTTGGCGGATCTGTTCTGGGCATACCAGGCCTCGCGGTAGCCATGGTTCTCCTGGCCATCGCGCTAACTGTCTTGTATAAGAAAATGGCTTTTGGTTTTGCCGTTCGGGCGATCGGATCCAACGCTCACGCCGCACGATTGAGCGGTTACCCTATCGGCCGCATCAAGGTCCAGGTCTCGGCCCTGCTGGGCGCATTGTGCGGCATTTCGGGAGTCCTCTCATTCGCTTTCTTCCAGGCATCCGATCCGGCCGTCGGCACGGGCTATGAACTCCTTGTCGTGGCCGCCGCAGTCATCGGCGGAACAGCACTCACCGGAGGCCGGGGGACCGTATTCGGCGCCATGTTCGGAGCGCTAATCGTCAGCGTCATCAACGGCGCATTGACGGCCTTCGGTGTCTCAGTAAACTATGCGGGATTTGTTACGGGTCTGGTGATTATTGGCGCCGTCGCCCTCGACTCCCTGCTCCGGCGCAAGGGAAGCACCCGCGGTTAATCCTAGCCTCGGCTTCACAAAACTATTCATCAACTCTGTTAGTCACCGTCGATTCATCAGGAGTAACTGAACTATGTCCAAGTCAAGCCTCGCCGTTGCAGCCGCCGCTGCCGCTATTGCGGTCACCGCCCTATCCGGCTGCGCCGGCCCCGCCGGCCAGCAGGGAGCGAAGGCAGCAGCGGGACAACCACTAGCCATGGTTGGCCTTTACAACAACCCCTACCCGAACAACATCGCGGCTGGCGCGAAAGCGGCTGCCGAAGAGGACAATTCCCCCTTCACTCAATATGGACCTGCGGGACTTGATCCCAACAAGGCAATCTCTGATTTCCAGAATGCCGTTGCCTCCGGCGCAAAAGGCGTTCTCGTCATGGCCTACCCGGGAGACCTGTGGGCTGCACCTATTAATAGGGCCGCGGACCAGGGAGTGTCGGTCGCCATGGCAGATGTCTATTCGGAGAAATCGAAGGCCATCACAGAAGTCGGCGCACCCAAAGTCGCCATGGGTGCGGCGCTTGCCGAGGAATACATCAAACAGATCCCAGAGGGAACCACAGGTGTGATCATCCCGGGGCTTTGCGTGGCAGGACTGAGGGTTCTGGAAGCCCCGCTGGACGGATTCCGTATGCGCATGGAGGAGAAGCGCCCCGGAATCAAAGTTCCCGACCCGGAAGTCACCGCCGGCGATCCGGCCGCAAACTTTGCCGCGTGGCAGCGAATCGCCGCAAAGTATCCTGATGCGCTCGGTTTTGTCGGTGCCTGCGATGTGGATCTTCCAAACCTGATCAAGCTGAAGGAATCCCAGCCTGGTGCGAAGTACCTGACCGGAACCGCTTCCGGAGGAGACGATCCCACCGCCGTCAAAGCGATCAGTCGCGGCGCCCTTGTCGGCGCCGTAACCCAGCGATCCTGGCTTCAGGGCTACGTAGGGATGAAGCTCATCGCCAACAATGCATTCCGAGGCGAAAAAATGCCCGAGGGGTGGATCAATACCGGCTTTGACATCGTCACGAAGGACAACGTCGACAGCATCATGAAGTTTCTCACGGACCCAGCGGCAGCAAAGGCCGAATACCAAACCCTCGGGGAAAAGCTGGTGGCAGACGCACAAAAGATTGCCCACAAACCGATGACCTATCAGAACGACGTAGCGTCGATCAACGAACCAACACCGGCGCCTTAGGAATACACGATGGCTGCCAACACCATACAAGACGCGGTCGCCCCACCGCGGTGCGCCGTTCACGGACTAAAAAAGCGCTACGGCGTGGTTAAGGCCCTGCGCGGAATCACAGTGTCATTCGAGCCTGGCGAAGTCCACGCGATCCTAGGCGAGAACGGCGCAGGAAAGTCCACGCTGATGAAAATCCTTGCTGGCGCGGAGGCGCAGGACGAGGGCGCAGTTCACCTAGACGGCCAAGAGGCAAACTACCAATCTGTGAAGGAAGCAAACGCCAACGGAGTTGCGATTGTTTTTCAGGAGCTGTCGCTTTTCCCCGAGCTCGATGTTCTGTCCAACCTCTTTCTCGGTCGCGAGATCACGACTTTCGGAACGGTCAACAGACAAAAGATGATGCAGGCTGCAACGCCCGTTCTGGAAGAGCTCGGACTAGCTGTACCGCTCGATGCACTCGTCTCCGACATACCGCTCCATGAACGGCAGTTGCTGGAGATAGCCAAGGCACTGCTCATCCAGACCAGGGTGCTTATCCTCGATGAACCGACATCTTCCCTTAGCGCCAACGAGACTGAAAGGCTGTTCCGCGTCATCCGAAACCTGCGCGGCAGGGGAGTGACAATATTGCTGGTGTCCCACCGCCTGGAGGAAATTTCAGCGATTGCAGACACCGTGACCGTGCTCCGTGACGGCGAGCACGTCAAGACAGTGCCAATTGGAAGTACAACAATGAGCCAACTGGTCACCGACATGATCGGCAAACCGGCCGGCGATATCCCTTTCCTGGAAACATTCGTCCCGACGGAGGATAGCCCCCGGCTTTCCGTGAGGGGGCTGTCCTCAGCCAAGCTCAAGGACGTGTCCCTGGACGTTCACCAAGGAGAGGTGTTCGGCATTGCCGGCCTGGAAGACGCAGGCGTACAGGAGTTTCTATACACCGTTTTTGGACTCGCCAAATCGACTTCAGGCGAGATGTATTTTCCAGACGGACTGGGGCAGCCCGCCTCAGTCCGTGAGGCGGTTCGCAGAAGGATTGCGCTGGTCCCCGCTGACCGGAGACGGGACGGTCTCATGTTGGATGACAGCGTCTTTGAAAACGTCACGAGCGTGCGCGCTGGCGTGACCAAAGGATTCGGACGGTGGCTTCGGCGGGCGGAGATGAACCGCGCGGCGACCGCAAGCCTGACGGAATTGCAGGTCAAGTACGGCTCCTTGAACACACCCGTCCGGAACCTTTCGGGAGGAAACCAGCAAAAAATCGTCTTGGCAAAGTGGCTACAGGTCAATCCAAGTACGGTCCTGCTCGACGATCCCACTAGAGGTGTGGACTTGGGTGCGAAATTGGAGATCTATGAGGTGATCCGCAACCTGGCGGCGAACGGTTGCACCGTCCTCTTCAACTCCAGTGAACTGGAGGAGTACAGGCACCTGTGTAAACGCGTCGCTATTTTCCGGCGAGGTCGAATTTCAAAGGTTCTATACGGATCACAAGTTTCAGAACATAACATTCTGCACGAAATGAACGCCTGAAATAACCCCGGGTAGATTTGATGGAATCATCAGTTCGGCCTGGAAAGATGCACTAACTGTTTTGGTGCCCCATGCGCTGAGCAAAATCTCTATCGGGCCGCATTAATGCCATCGCAAAAAAGCTTTTCTAATGTTTCCGATCGCAAGACATCAAATAGCAAAGGAGCTAGTAATAATGGAACGACTAAAGGGAAAACGTGTACTGATTACCGGAACTGCCGGGGGGCAGGGTGAAGCAGCGCAGAAACTCTTCGCGGAGCAAGGCGCCCAGGTAATCGGCTGCGACCTGCGGCCAGGGGCTGCCGAGGCGACAGCCAGCAGCCTTCGTGACAATGGGTACGACGTCCGTGGTTATGATGTCGACCTTGCTGATCCGGAGGCCGCTCGTGCATGGGTCGAGGAAGGAGCCCGAGCGCTGGGGGGGATCGACGTCCTCTACAACAACGCCGCTGGCTTTGGATTTGCGCCATTCCCTGAGATGACCATCGACCTATTCCGCCATGTAATGCGTGTTGAACTGGAGATTGTTTTCAATACAACGAGCCCGGCTTGGGGGGTCATGTCCAAATCCGGAGGTTCGATCATAAACACTGCCTCCTATTCGGCGCTCCGGGGAATTAGTCCTCTAGGACAGGTAGCGCATGCGACCGCAAAGGGCGGCATAGTGGCAATGACCAAATCCTTGGCGGCCGAGGGCGCGGCAAACGGAATACGTGTGAACGCCATTTCACCGGGTTTCGTCAAGTCGCCGGCCACGGACGCTGCCGTTGATGAAGCGGGCAGACAGTGGCAACTCAACAACCACCTCATTCAACGTGCTGGGACAGGATCCGATATCGCTTACATGGCCTGCTACCTCGCATCCGACGAATCGGGATGGGTGACTGGGCAGAATTTCTCTGTCGATGGCGGGGCCACCGCTGGCTGGCGCTGATACCAGGGGTTATCTGACAGAGGGAAATAGCTCCTGCCAGTCCAGAAATATTCACTTACCAAAGAAAAAAGGAAATTTAATGTATACCACAGCAACTGATTTCACCTCTGAAGTTTGGCGTCGCGTTGACTCTAAGGATGCAGCCTCGTTTGCGGAGCTTTTCGCACCTGAGGGCAAACTTGTTTTCGCGAATGGGGCACCGATGGTTGGCCCGGAAGAGATCCGGGCTGGCGTTGAAGGTTTCTTCAAGACCATAAAAGCCCTCCGCCACACAGTCATTAACGAGTGGACCACCGAAGACGATTCAATCATTGAATTGAACGTGCACTACGACCGTCTCGACGGAGGCCAGGCGGACATCCCAGTCGTGACCATATGGACCAGAAACTCGAACGGGCAATTCACCAATTACAGGGTCTTCTTCGATCTCACACCGGTCTTCGCCTGATCGTCTAAGCCGCATGGCAGGCTCAGACCAACGAGCATAGCTCGCCCTGTCTTCCGATGAGGATTTGTTGCAGCTGGTCCCGGTTCGATGCCTCGCCACCAATACAAATGTCCAGGCACTGGGACTGGGACCGGCATGCCGGAATTTTCTCCCTAAACACGCCTGGTCTGCCCCGGGCACTTGGCCTAGCAACCCTACGAGACACAAGGACCGACGGTCCTGGAAAAGAAAGGTGAATCCTTTGGTGCAACAGATAGCACAACGCGTGGCAGTCATTACCGGCGGAGCGTCCGGTATCGGTCAGGCCTTCGCGCAACGGCTTGCCCAGGACGGCTTCGACATTGCAATAGCCGATCTCAACCCGGCAAGCGAAACGGAAGAACTGGTCGAAAAGGAGCAACAGCAGGTATTGTCCCGGCCGTGCGACGTCTCCTCCCCGGAATCGGTCCAGACCTTCGCAGAAGCCGTGTTGGCCCGCTTCGGGAAAGTGGATGTCCTTGTAAACAACGCCGGCATCTACCCGGCCACGTCCTTCCTTGAGATGGAATGGGAGGAATGGCAGCGTGTACTGAACATCAATCTCAATTCAATATTCCATTTCACCAAGGCGTTCCTCCCGGGCATGGTGGCATCGGGGTGGGGACGCGTGATTTCCGTTTCCTCAACGACGTTTCACTCGGGCCTCGGCCTCAATACTCATTACACCGCCAGCAAGGGAGGTGTCATCGGCTTTTCCCGATCCCTGGCTGCCGAGGTAGGCGTCAATGGTGTCACCGTAAACACCATTGCTCCCGGACTGGTGCGGACAGCCACAACCGCAGGCGGTCCTCAATCGGAGTGGTTCGACGCACTGGCCCAGCAGCAGGCCATCAAGCGCACCCAAGAGCCCTCAGACCTCCTCGGAGCACTGTCCTTCCTTGCCTCCGATGGCGCTGCATTCATGACCGGGCAAACCTTAGTAGTCGACGGAGGTTGGGTTCGGTCTTGAGCTAGCCAGCCGCGCAGGGCTGGCCGGCCCGCTGGGGCGGCCTGGCCAGCCCTGACTGATCCCTTGTGAGGTTTGCTTCGTGTCCTGGGATTCACTCAAGGTGCCAACGTCCTCGATCGCACTCAGCATACGGCGTCGTCTTCCGCTCGCCTGGACCTTGCTTCACGCCTGTACCTTACCGAGGAGAAGAGGGAACGCGACGGGACGTGGAGATGCTGGGGGGAACGACTGGTGCGGGTGTGGCACGCGGCGTCGTGCTCACCGCAGTGGATTCGGAGCCCGATAGGTTCCTCATGGGAAGTCGACGCCTTTGGCGCCAGTGTCAGAATTCGGAGGAGAGCTTTGATCAACGCTATCGTTGCCCGGCAGCCGGGCGGCCCAGAAGTCTTGGTAATGCAAGAGATTGAGGAGCCTGTCCTGCGTCCCGGTCAAATACTGGTCCGAGTCGCTGCAGCTGGCGTCAATTTTATCGATACTCGTCAGCGCAGTGGCATCTATTCCTGTGATTTTCCGTTCACCCCTGGGCTGGAGGTGGCGGGCACGGTCATTTCGGTCGGAGACGATGTACAGAACTTCAGTGTTGGCGACCGAGTAGCGACCGCAGAATGCGTGGCCGGGTACGCTGAGTTCGCACTCATCGAGCAGGAGAAGGCCTGGGCGGTTCCCGCTGAGGTGGACGACCTAACTGCAGCCGCGATCCCCCTTCAGGGCCTGACCGCCCACTATCTTGTGAACTCTTCGTTCCGGGTCGAACCCGGACAGACGGCCGTAGTACATGCCGGAGCCGGCGGTGTAGGACTCCTTTTGACGCAGCTGCTCAAAGCCCGCGGGGCAAGGGTAATCAGCACTGTTTCCACCGACGAAAAAGAAACCCTCGCCAAGTTAGCAGGGGCTGACGCAGTGCTTCGCTATGAGGGATTTGCTGATCGAGTACGGGAGCTAACGGGCGGGGTGGGAGCGGACGTTGGGTTTGACGGCGTCGGCGGAACAACCTTCGAGGGTTCTCTTGCCAGTCTCCGTATCCGTGGAACGCTGGTCCTCTTTGGAGCCTCTTCAGGACAGGTCTCACCGGTTGACATGGAAAAGCTAGCGGCGGGCTCCTTTTACTTGACCCGCCCGACATCCCAGGACTTTATTCGAGACAAGGACGAGCGCCTTTGGCGCTCGTCGGAGTTGTTTTCCGCCGTAGCCGAGGGCAGCCTGAAAGTCAGAATCGGCCAAACTTATCCTCTGGTCGAAGCCGCAAACGCGCACCGAGACCTCGAAGGACGTAAAACTACCGGGAAGATCCTCCTAGTTCCCTAGTTGGGCCGCTCGCCAGACATGACAGCAGCTCGCTCATGGTTGTGCAACCCATATTTGGTACTCTGGCGAAAAACTTAGTACCGCCTGCCGAAACCTGGAACAACACCCGCGAGTTCATCGCATCCGCCCTCTCGAAGGCGAGCCTGACACTGCACGACATTGCCGACGTCGGCATCACCAACCAGCGCGAGACCGCCGTGGTGTGGGACAGACAGCCGGCGAAGCTGTCTACAACGCGATCGTGTGGCAGGACATCCGCACCCAGGACATCATGGACGAGCTGTCAGTAAAACAGCCCGGTGATGGCCATCACGAATTTCGGATCCCCGATTGCTTCATTCGAGCTCGTCGGGTCGGCGCGGGTGCTTACGAGGGTTTGGGACATCGAAAACTCGATATATTGCGAGTACAAGGACCTCACCTTCGGTAAACCGCTGCTAGGCAACTAGCGCAACGGTCCTTACGCGGCCCGGCTAGCGCTCGTCCGCAGGTCGAAGTCAGCTCGCTCCAGCAGGACGCAGTGATAGGCCACCGACGTGGTGCAGCCCAGGGATCTTCTTGGGCAGGCGTCGGTGGCGCTCCGAGACCTGACCAGCGCTTCGGCCTGTTCCCGCGGAACTTCCACGAGCTGGCGCAGCATGACCTGGTCATGAGGGAAATGTCATTGGAGACGGTGATTGTCTGGACGTCATGTTCCCTTAGGTGTGCGGAGGCGGCGGCCTGCCTCCGCGCACTCGGGTCAGCGGCGGCCCGTGAACCAGCGCCAGAAACCTCCGCCAGTGTAGACCGGCATCTCGTGCGCGATTTTCTCCTCCTTGCGCTTGGGCTTTTCCGGCTTGATCCTCTTCATGCTGACTGTCACAGTGCCCTGCCAGACGTCCCTGACCTGGATCACTTCCCAGCCCTTTGCGCCATACCGGTTGATGGCCGCATCGCGACTCCACCTGCCCCGCGGCACTTTTACGGTCTTGAATTCATACTGCGGCAACTCGTCCACCCCTTCGCGTTTGCCGTTGATGGTTCCGCATTCTGCCACGTATGGCCTGGTCGTGGCAGTGGGCTGGCGGAAGTCGTTAGCGGAGCCAGCCGGCGTGTGTCACGCCTCCGCGCCGGCTGTGACCCCGCGTAGTAATCCTGGTCGCGTTCGTCTTCATCCTCATTGGCGACTGTTTCCTGATGCCCATCGATTCGATAGTCAAAGGGATTCCCGCGCTAGCGTGCTGCATCTACACCGCGAAGGGGCCGCCCGTTACCGGCCAACGCCGGGGCCGTGGTCCCCCGCGCCCCGTCGGCTCGTCGGGTCTCCTCACGGCGGCCTTGTTCCTGGGCTCCGTGATGACTTCTAGGCTCTTGGTGTCGCTGTCAGAACGATGTTTCTTGGCTCGGTTTGCGCGGACTTTGTGGCGAGTCCCGCGATGAGTTCGGCGCGTTCCGGGCTCAACTGTGCTTCAGAACCGGCGGGTTTCTTGCAGGCCTGAACTCCGATAAGCGTGATTCCGTCGTGCTGAGGGTACCGGGCTCTGACTGTCCGGGACGAAGGTTCTAGTCATGGCCTCGTTGATTGTTTTGACCATGAGATGTTCGAAGGAGGCCGCAATGCTATGACGTTCGTTGATTCCCAGCCCTCGGCTTCGTCCGCTGAGAAATGCTCGGCCATTGTCGTGCTTTCCATTACGGCTGAGCCAGGAAGCATCTTTGCACGGCCGAATGGTGGAGGGAGTGGAGAGGATTCTCCACTCCCTCCGGACTGCTGTTGCCTGGTGTTGCAAATGGCTCAAAAAAGAGGGTGTGGACAGTGTCCACACCTGGGGCTTCGGATTCGGTTGTACCGGCATCGGACTGGGGCGGATTGGGGATGTTTTCGATAGAGTGGCGGATTTCTAGGGGGGAGCGGCTGGTTCGAGTCCCATCTTGGGCACGTGTTTTCCCTGTTCAGGGGCTTTTTAGCCTCTGAGTGTGGACAAATTGTGTTGTGAAGGGCCCCTTCGGGGGCCTTTTTCATTGGTGGCCGGTGCTGTGGCCTGTTGCCTCCTTGTCTTGTGGTTGACTGTTTGGTCTTTGGTACTTGTTCATGGTCACCCTTGGCCCGGACAGCATGATCTGAGCACGTTCGACGGAAAGTTTCTCTTCTGCTTGACGGTGGTTGTTCATCCCGCTCCTCCTGTTCGGTTGTGGTGGTCTGTTCTGCTTGTTCATGGTCGGCCCGGGGTGGAACTGCATGACCTTTCTGGAGCTGCCGAGCCCGTTGTGTTGTTGCCTCGTTCTGCCTCCACGACTGTTCATGGCAAGGCTTCCGGCTGGCTGCATGATTGTCAGGGCGCCTGTTCCGGGCTCGTCAGGGGCTCGTCGCGAAGCCACCACAGGCCGCGGAGTGAACGGGGCCAGGAGGAATAAGAGGTGGCTCCTCTCACGGAGCGGGGATGTCGGGCCGTGCTGCCGGCACGAGCGGAGGGCGTGCCCGTAAAACCCAGATCCTTGACCCTACGGAAGCCGGATCGCATGGCCAGCCCGTTCGGCTGACTTCCCGGGCGCGGATGTCCAAGGTGGAACCTGTTGTATCGGCGCGGTCATGGCAGACTGGTCAGCCGTGCCGGGACCGCCACCGCAGGGGCTTGTCTGGCACTGCCATGTTCCGGGGGAGCGGCCGGTCGTTGGCTATGAGGCGGTGATGTTCTGCGCCTAGAGGCCCTTGGGGATTGGCTCGACGTAGATGGGCAACTTCTGGTTCTGCTCGAGGCAGCGGTTTCCGTGGCCGACGGGGGTCCGGCGCCCTACGGTATTGGAATGACAACATCAAGACTCGACGCCCTTCCGAACGTCGGAGCTCCTGCCACCCGCGCCTGGAACGCCACCGGCTACGCCACGCTCAAACAGCTCGCTCGCGTACCCGCGCCGAACTGCCAAAGCTACACGAGGTAGGGCCCAAAGCGCTCCGCATCATCGAGGAGGCCCTGCAAGACCACGGACTGGCCCTACCGTAACCGCCCTTCGTCACCGAATGTCCGGCAATGGCGCCCTGCTGCCCGCCAGGAAGCGCCTGCGACGGGAGATATTCCTTCACCCATCGCTTCGAGGATGTGACCACGGGCTACGTCGTGGGTGACGCCGAGGCCGTTCAGCGCCTGGCCGGCGGCACCGTGATCGAGCGTGAGCGCGAGCAGCAGGTGTTCGGTGCCGACGAAGTCGTGGTGCAGCATCCGGGCCTCCTCCTGGGCGAGGACGACGGTGCGGCGGGCGTCCGCGGTGAAGCGTTCAAACATGGCGTTCCTTCCGGGTCGGCAGAGAGTGTCTGGAAAGCATGTGTGCGGAAGTTAGCGACCGCCTCACCAGCGACGGTCCGGTCGCGTTGTCACAGTCGAGCGGAGTTCGTGGCGGCCACCTGAAACCCGGCGCTGCCGCCCTACACTGATGCGGTGAATCAACAGTCTCCGGGTGGACGCACCCTCAGTTCGCCGATGATCGCCGCCATCACCGTTGGTGTTGTCCTCGTGACGGTCATCGTCATCCTTGTCGGCGTCCGGATTGGCCAGTCGCTGATAACCGCACCGTCGAGTGCGGTGTCCACTCCTGCGGTTGCTTCATCACCTGCAGAGGTGCCGACCAGCACCCCGACAGTGGCGAGCGAGCCGACGGAAAGCACGGAGCCCGAACCAACTGAGAGCAGCGCGGCACCCACCAAATCGGTGGCACCCCATTTCGATCGTGTTACCCCAACGCCCGTCCCGGAGCAGTCCTTCGCTGAAGTCCAGCCGCTGCCACCGCCGCCGACGGTTGAACAGGCCGATGTCGTACCCGCTGTTCCGCCCAGCCCGACGCCGGAGCCGACATGTCCTGCTGATACGGGGGTCAGCGTGTCATTGATCAAGGTTGAACTACTCAGGGAGGGCGGATCGCTCGACGAGTTCTCGATGACGCTGGTTCTCGAAAATCGCATTGCCGTGCCGGTGAGATTGCGCGAATCAGACGGCATCAGCGTGACCAGTGTTCGAGAAACGGGCCAGGAAATGCCTGCCGGCTATGTCACTCTGCCCGAAACCTACGAAGTGCCATCCGGTCGGACTGTCTTCACCGACAAGTATCCGCTGGACATCTTCCACGGTTACGGCTCCCCGGTATCTACGTTCAAGCTGAGCCCCGGGCAGATCGGCGTATCCAACAGTGACGCGGACATCAATGAGAGGTCCCTGTTCTGCGACTACAGGGACGTCACCGTGGGTAAGCCGCTGCAGGGAAGCTGGGGCAGTTAGCGCAAACGATCCCTACGCAGCCCTGTGGCACCCGTACGCAATGCGAAGTCGGCCCGTTCCAGCAGGACGCAGAACGCGGTGAGGATCGATGAGTTCCTGACGCCGGCGGCAGCGTCACGTGTCTGCTGGCCGAGCTCGAGGTGCTCGTTCGTATGCGCGGCGTAGCTGGAGCTCATGAAGATGGTCTTCGCCGCATCGAGAGCGACGCTCTCCGGGCACGGGCACAGGTGCAGTTGCTGCCCCGCTAGTCAGCGATGCCCTGTGCTGTCGTGAAATCTTCCCAGCGCTTGGAGCCGACAACGTTGAGGCACGCTAGTGCGAAGCCGCTGGGCCGTGTTCCGGGGGCTCTGCTGTTCGTCAGTACCCGGCTGCCAAGGCGTCGGCGATAGCGAGGACGGGTTCCACTGGTGCGCCGGACTCTAGCCACGCGGCCGCGGATACTGCTTCACCCGTTATCACCAAGTCCGGTTTAGGTGTTTGGAAGAAGCCGGCCACGGCCTGCGGATGAAGGCCAACAGGCAGCGCTGCGAGTACTCGGTCCAGCGCGGGCAGACGGCGTCTTCCCCGCTGAATGAATTGCCAAACCGGGAAGAGAAGACGGCCATTGGCCCTGTACGAGTACAGCTTCCGCTCCGCTTTGTAGCGGCGGACGGTGGAAGCTGAGAGATCTAAATGTTCAGCGACCTCGTCCGTGGTCAATGAAGAGGAATCCATTAGGAGCTGTGCCGCGGCGTTCCTCGCAGAACCGCGCGCGGCGGGGGGGTCGGGTCGGTGTTGATCCCCGAATGGGCGGCCCAGAAGTTGCGGTCTCGGGCCGGAAGGTCTGCAGCCGAGTTCTCGCGCCGCATTGCTTCCAGGGCAGCTTTGAGGTCCGAAACGGTCAACCTCAGGTTCAGCGAGGTGAGGACGTCTTGGAGCGGGTCGACACGGCCTGCTTGGGCGACCCCGTCCCGGCTGGATGCCGCGGAGCGGTCCTTGAGCCTATTCTTGCTCACGGGCCATCCTCCTCGTCCTCGGTGACCTCCCAGGCAGCTATCTCCTCCTCGGTGTACTGGCTGAGGGAGATGAGCCGGTCAGCGGTTGTTCTGTAGCCGGCTCTGAGTTCGGCTGAATGTAGGCCGAGTTTGCCGTAGGTCGGTTCGGTGTCGCGCAGCCTGGCGAGGCGCTCACGCCGGAGTTGGGGCTCGATGATCTTCCAATCCGCGTCATCGCACAGCTGGGTTGGAATGTCCGGCCGGACCCGGTCCCGCTCCAGTGCATCAGCCCACGCCTCCTGCTCGGGAGTGGCCGGGACAAAGTGGGACGAGGTCTTCTGGTAGTGGCAAAAGGTGCACAACAGTTGGAGGTTCTCGGGCTCGCTCGAGTCACCATCGACGTGGTCGATCTCCTTGCCGGCGCAGCCGCACGACACGCAGACCTTGTCCCGCTCCATCACCAGGGCCCGCACCGCGGCCGGGATGCGGCGGGCCATCGCGTCGTAGCCGCCCGCGAGCAGGTGAGCGACCCTGACATTCAGCGCCGACTGCACTTCCGGGTCGGCCAGACGCTTTTCGTCCCGGATGACGCCCCGCCAATACCTGACGTCGATGGATATGGAGTGGCACAGTTCCGTGCAGAACAGCCACGGACGGTGGGCCTCGTCGGCTGGCAGCGGGTCAAAGCAATTCGCGCAGCAGTCCTCGTCGTAACGGGGCCTGGCTGGCGCCGCAGCGCTGGTATCGGTCATGGACCGATTGTGGCAGACGATACCGCTGGATCGGCGTGAAGCAACAAAACAGGTGATCTTGTGAACCGGGATAAACTCCGGCCATGGGATTCATGGATGGAGCCGTCAACGGCATGATGACAAGGTTGGTGCCGGCCGGTTTTATGCCGAACGAGGCGTTCTGCCTGGGCCAGGCCGCCTACATCAAGGAAGGCAAGCGCGAGCCGAGCGTCCCGCCAACCGTGGTGGACAGGCAGACTGCGACGGCGCTCATCAACCAGACACTGGCGATGTTAGGCAGCTACCCAATGGGCGTGGAGGCGCACAAGCAGCGGATCAGGTTGTGGGAACGGATCTTCGGCTTCCGTTCGTGGCATGAGCCGATCGACCCGGAAGAGATCTACAGTCCGATGGAGCTGCTGGCACTCGGCTATTCTTTGCCGCCCACTCTGGCCCCAAGCAGCAGGGGGACCACCTCATCGGCTTCGCCGGTGAAAACCGAGGTTCCAGGCAAGCGGACATTCCGGATCGTCGTGGGCAGCAGCCAAGATGGCGGGTTCATCGACCAGATGACCGAGGCACTTCAGAAGGCGGAGAACCTGCTGCGACGGGAAGTCGAGACCGCAGGCTACGTCTGGAACGGTGAGGACGAGGACTACTCAATCTTCACAGTGGGCGACGAAGACCTGCCAGAAGCGATACCGGACGGCGCCTTGGACCGTTATTTCCCCGGGACCGTCTGTGCGCTGGGCGTCAGCACCGCAGGGAAGAAATAGAGAGATATTTCGCTCGGGGAGCCCGCCGCGGATGGGATTCGGAACGAGACCTGCCCTCGCTGTTCATCGCACCGACTCGGCGTAGGACAAGTTTGTCTTGCCAGATGCATTCATAGTTTGCTTACCAACTGATAGCCAACTACCTTCGGTGGGTGCGAAAGCGCCGGAAAGCCCCGTGGTGTCCCCCCATGCTGTGGGGCTTTTTGCTGCCCTAAACGCCCCGGACTGAGCTTTGCCACAAATTTATGGGCAGATCGTAGACGGACTTCACAGGACCGGGCAACGACGCGATCCAGGCCAGGATCTCCCCGAAGTCCGCGGTGAGCCGGCGCCTGACCATTTCTCCCGTGTCCCTGTCGATGGCGCAGTCAACGACCGAGCGGGCATGCACGTCCAAACCAATGCTTGTTCTCTCGAACATGACAGGACCTTCTTAGGCTGACCGGCAGCTCCTTCGGGCCACCGGGTGGTGGGCGATGATCGATAAACCCAGTGTGTCAGGGGGTTCACCCACAAAGTTCCGCCCTGGCCGATACAGGCCATCAGCGCCGGGCAAGACCGTGCCGGGGCGCCGCCACTGGCCACGTCCGCCTCAGCACACCCTCCTGCCGGCGCCCCGGACCGGGCCCGGCGACAATGGCCGGCGGCGGCAGGACGGAACCGGACCACAAGAACGACGGGCTGCCCAGCACTGCATGAACCTGTATTCTCGGCCTTAGCTGGAACCTCCACACCTTCAAATGTGGCTCTACCGGTCGGCCCCAGGACAGCGGTCCCGGCCCCGGCAACCCACGAATCTATTTGAACCGGAGGCTCCAGCCCCAGACCGGCGCCCCTTCATATCTCTAATGGGCCTTTCCCGGTGAAACGTCTGAGCACATGTGTCCGACGCCTTTGGATTGGGGGGATTTCCTACTCCTGACGGGTCGGGCATCATGCGCAGTGGCGGACTGGTCCTGATGCTGCAGGTGTTGTTGAGGCGCGGCAGCTCTTATCGGGCCCGCGGGAACAGTCTTCCCGGAAGTGGGTGGGCGGTGAGGCGCGAACGGGTGCGGGCCCCGCAACGGGTGTGCCCGGGGAGGCCGGTCGAACCGTGGTCCAGCAGGTCCTGTTTCGGCCCGGGTGCCCGGCATAGTGTCGAAGGTGTAAGGGCCCGCCGCTGACTGGGGCGGGACTTCCACGATGAAGAGAACGAAAGAGATGGGAAACCCCCTGATGACGAACCCGCAGTACGACTTTAGTGGCAAGGTCGCCCTTGTGACCGGCGCGGCCTCGGGCATGGGGCTGGCCGCGGCCCGCGGCTTCGCCGAGAACGGAGCCGCCGTTGCGCTTCTTGACCTCAGCGCCGACGCCGTCGGGCAGGCCACCCAGTCGCTGGTCGACGCCGGGTACCAGGCGACCGGCATCGCCTGCGATGTCGCGGACGAGGCCCAGGTCGCCGCCGCGGTCGACACGGCCGTGGAGACCTACGGACGGCTCGACATGGCCTTTAACTGCGCCGGGATCCAGGTCCCGCCCTCGGACGCGGCCGACGAGGAAGCGGCGAACTTCGACCGCGTCAATGCGGTCAACCTGCGGGGCGTGTGGGCCGCGCAGAAGCACGAGCTGCGCCACATGCGCGCCCAGGGATCCGGCGCGATCGTGAACTGCTCCTCCCTCGGTGGCCTCGTCGGCCTGCCCGAGCGCGCGGCCTACCACGCCTCCAAGCACGGGGTCATCGGCCTGACCAAGAGCGCCGCGGTCGAATACGCGCCCCGGGGCATCCGCATCAACGCCGTGTGCCCGGGTGTCGTCGAGACCCCGATGGTCGCCGGCATGCTCGAGGGCCAGGCCGAGGCGATGGCCGAGATCATGAAGCAGCAGCCTATCGGCCGCCTGGGCCGGGCCGACGAGGTCGCCGCGGCGGTCCTGTGGCTTTGCAGCCCGGCCGCCAGCTTCGTCCTCGGCACCGCACTGCCCGTCGACGGCGGCTACACCACCCACTAAGACAGTCGAGGTGAACATGGATTCCCGGTCCGAGATCAGCAGTTTCCTTACCTCCCGGCGGGCCAGGCTCTCCCCGGAAGAGGCCGGCGTGCCCCTCTACAGCGGGGCGCGCCGGGTCTCCGGCCTGCGCCGGGAAGAGGTCGCCCACCTGGCCGGGGTCAGCGCGGACTACTACGCTCGGCTCGAGCGCGGCAAGATCTCAGGAGCCTCCCGCGAGGTCCTCGAAGCCGTCGCGCGCGCCCTGCAGCTCGACGACGACGAGCGCCGCCACCTGTTCGACCTCGTGCGGATCACCCAGCGCCGGCCCCCAAGGATGATGAGCTCGAACCGCACGAGGGTGCGGCCGGGCATTCAGAAGGTGCTCGACTCCATCGACATGCCGGCGCTGGTGCAGAACGCCCGCCTGGACCGGCTCGCGTTCAACCGAATCGCACGTGCGCTGCACTCGCTGCCGCCCGACGGGTCGGGCGACCAGTACAACTACGCAACGTGGTTGTTCCTGGACCCGGCGGCCCCACGGTTTCACCGGGACTTCGACACCGCCAGGCACGACGTTGTCGCCCTGCTCCGCGCAGCCTCCGCCCAGGACCCCTACGACCGGGGGCTCATCGAGATCGTGGGCACCCTCACGACCCGGAGCGAGGAATTCAGCGCGCTATGGGCGTCCCATGACGTGCTCCGCCACCGCTCCGGAGCGAAGCTGCTCACGCATCCCGACGTCGGCGACCTCGAGTTCGGCTACGAGTCCTTCGAGCTCTCCACGGATCCGGGCCTGGTCATGCTCGTCTTCACGGTCGAACCCAACTCTCCTACCGCCGAGGCCATGCAGCTGCTCGCCAGCTGGGCAGCCCCGCCGCACCGCGAGGACGAAGCAGGCGGCAATCGAATCCAGGCGGGAACACAGGACCTGACCATCACCCCGGGCAGACCACTGCCTGACGAGAAGAGAAAGAGAACCCCATGACAATCCTGAACGAGACCACCACCCTGGCCAACGGCGTCGAGATCCCCAGGCTCGGGCTCGGCACCTGGTTCATCGATGATGACAAGGCGGCGGGCGCCGTTCGCGCTGCCGTCGAGGTCGGCTACCGCAACATCGACACCGCCCAGGCCTACGGCAACGAGCGCGGCGTCGGCGAAGGGGTGCGCACCGCTGGCGTCCCCCGCACGGAGCTGTTCGTCTCCACCAAGCTGGCCGCGGAAATCAAGGACCACGACCACGCCGTGGCCGCGATCGAGGGCTCCCTGGCGACGATGGGCCTGGAGTACATCGACCTCATGCTGATCCACAGCCCGCAGCCCTGGGACGAGTTCCGCGGCGGCGACTACGCCGAGGGCAACCGGCAGGCGTGGCGGGCCCTGGAGGAGGCGCACGAGGCGGGGAAGCTCCGCTCGATCGGCGTCTCCAACTTCCAGCAGCATGACCTCGAGAACATCCTGACGGGCAGCACGGTGACGCCGCACGTGAACCAGCTGCTCGTCCATGCGGGCAACACCCCCGCTGAGCTTCTGGCCTACTGCCGGAGCAAGCAGATCCTCGTTGAGGCGTACTCACCGTTCGGCCATGGCGCGATCCTGGAGAACGCAGACATCCGCGCGATGGCCGGGAAGTACGGCGTGTCCGTGCCGCAGCTGTGCATCCGCTACACCCTGCAGCTCGGCACCGTGTCGCTGCCAAAGACAGCGAACCCGGAGCACATGCGCGCCAATGCCGAGGTCGACTTCGAGATCTCCGGGACGGACATGGCCGCGCTGCGCGAGCTGCGCGCCCAGGACTACGGCGAGCACAGCGTATTCCCCGTCTACAGCGGCAAGTAACGAGAGAAAAGGAGGCTTACGACATGTTCCCCTGGACTCCGGAACAGCCCGAGAACATCGCATCGACCGATGATTTCCACATCTCGCCATACCGCGCCGCCGCCAACACCCCCGCCACGCCGACCCGGACCTGGTCGGTGCTTGTCGACGGGAACGTATACGTTCGCGCCTACAAAGGAACCGCTTCCCGCCGGCACCAATCCGCGGTGGCGCAGCGGGCAGGCCGTATCCGCGTCGGCGGCATCGACGCAGCGGTGTCCTTCACCCCCGTCAACGGAGAGATCAACAACCGGATCGACGACGCCTACTCGCTGAAATACGCCCACAGCCCCTACCTTGCCCCTACCTGCCGCCAAGGATCTCGAACCGCACCCGGGCGGCAGCCGTGCGAGTAGACCCGCAGTAAGGCCCGGGGCGCTCCATAACACGGACACTGCATGCCAGCATCCCGGCCATCGATGCGGCAGGATGTCGGGCAAGCACTGGCGGGGACCGATTTGGGAACTCCACTGGCCGCAAGCTGCACCAGCTCGCTCGCCCGTCCCGGACTAAGGGTCTTTTTCCGTCCGCGGCAGGCGCGGCGCTGCTTGTGCGCCTCCAAACCAAGAACCTGTCAGCTTGAGTTCCAAGGACATTCAGAAGAAAGGTCAAAACACCAAGCCGAAGGACGTCAGATTGGGGTGTAGCCCAGCGTGACGATGATTGAACTGCAGTCCTACAAGCTGAGGGTTGGCCGAGGGGTCAGCTTCGGTGTACGGGGGCCACGAGAACCGGGTCGGGGGGTGGCATCGGCTTCGACGGACCGCCGTCGCTGGCCTCAACCATGGACGGCAGTTACACGACCCGGAAGTACATCGGAGGGGCCGGAGTGGCCCAACGATGAGCATTCCGAAGTCCTGTGGTATCGGCACTTGCGACAGCTGCACACCGCCCGGCTAGCGTCGGGCTCTTCGACGCTAGCTGGGGACAATGGAGTGGTTCCACGATGCCCGCGTCGTCAGAAGCCCGAAACCCCAATGGGGCGAGGGGAGCGGCTCGCCGCCAGGTCCAAGGCTGCGCGGATGTCCGATGTTGCCGGGCTCGCCGGGGTATCCCAGCAGACGGTGTTACGGGTTGTCAGGGGGCAACCACGCACCTCGTCGCGGCCCTGGAATGGGCCGAGCCGGACATGAGCAGAGCGACTCAAGAAGTCAGGGTAGGAAGCCGCGCCGAGGTGGGCGCGTGCCGCCGGGTGGACGCGTCGCGTCATGCTGTTTCCTCGATATCGAAGGTGCCTGAAATCGGCGCAATTTATCGCTCTAGCCACTAGGAGGAGTTACCGGAGCCAACGGAAGTCCGGGGCGACCCTTCACACGGTTTTTGTCACCTTTTTGAGTCCCGCGGGGCGGTCTGGGTCCATTCCCCGGCGCAAGGCCAGGCACAGCGCCAGTTGCTGGAGAGGGATGATCTCCATCAGAGGCAGCAGCGCCGGATCGAGCGCGGATCCAGCCGCAGCCTGAATTTCAAGGTTTTCCGCATCATCGGTTCCGCGTGGCCCGATGACAATGAGTCGGCCACCAAGAGCGCGGGCCGCCTCGGCAAAGGCGTGAACGGATTCTCGCCCTCCAGGGCTGGATGTGAAGGCAATGACCGGCGTGCCGGGCTCCACTTGTCCGAGGGGTCCGTGGGTCGCGTCGGCGGCGCTCCAGCCCGAGGCGGCTATGGAGTTAGTCTCCATGAGCTTAAGTGCGCCTTCTTTTGCCGTGGACATTGAGTAGCCACGGCCGACCAGCAGGACCTTGTTAGTGTCCTGGAGCGTCTCTGCAAGCTGCTCGGCCCATGAGGTCGCCCTGTCGATCACCCGGGTTGCGGTTTCGATGGCTCCGTTCGCCCGTGTTTGGATCTCGTTCCAGGAGCCGCCTGCGGCGAGCCTCAGCACGACATACAGTGCGAGCAGTTCGGCGGTGTAGGTCTTGGTTGCTGCCACCGAAAGTTCAGGCCCTGCCATGAGGCTGACATGCACGTCACTCAAAGCTGCGAGTGTGCTGGATTCGTGGTTGGTCAGGGCAATCACGGGGACTCCGCCCCGCTTTGCGGCTCTGACCGTATCGAGGAGGTCCGGTGACTCGCCTGACTGCGACACCGCCAGCATGATCGACGTCGGATATCGCAGCTCGGTGCCGAACGCGGTGACCGTGCTGGGGGTCGATAGCAGGGCGGGAATACCGAGGAGATTGTGTGCCAGGTACTGTCCGTACATTGCGGCATGATCGCTTGACCCACGCGCCGCGAAAACCAGTAGCTCCGGGTTGACCGTGCGGAACAGTTCGGCAGCCTTGAGGAAGGCAGGCTGTTGCTGACTGATGAGATCCTGCCAGCGTGCTGGCTGTTCGGCGATCTCGGACCGCATGTGAGCCCCGGCCGAGGGCTGCCCTTCGATGGTCATGAGCTCAGTCCCGTAATCATGGCGACGACCTCGTTGTGGGATGTTTCGGCCAGCCTCTTGGTGCCGACCTGGGTTCCGCGGCGGAGTACCGAGACGCGGTCGGCGATGCGGAACACCTGGTCCATGTTGTGGCTGACGATGAGAACGGCAGCACCCCTGGAGCGGAGCTTGAGGATGACTTCCTCGACCTTCGCCGTCTCGGCGACGCCAAGCGCCGCTGTGGGTTCGTCCATGAGCACCAGGCTGCTGGCCCAGTGCGTGGCGCGGCAGATGGCGACGCCCTGGCGCTGGCCGCCGGACAGGTCGCTCAGGGTGGCCTTGGCGGAGGGGATGCGGACGTCCAGGGTGTCTACGAGCTCCTGCGTCTGCCTGGCCATTGCCTTCCTGTCCAGGATGCCCAACGGCCCCTTGGTCAGTTCCCGGCCGAGGAACATGTTCATGTAGACCGGCTGGTCCTCCACGAGGGCGAGGTCCTGGTAAACGACCTCGACGCCCTTGGTCCGTGCGTCGGAGGCGTCCCGGAAGCTGACCCGTTCGCCGTTCAGCCAGATCTCCCCGTCGCTTGGCTGGTACAGCCCGGAGATGATCTTGACCAGGGTTGATTTGCCGGCGCCGTTATCGCCGACCAGGGCCACGATCTCGCCTGCCTTTACTTCCAGGTCAAAGTGCTTGATGGCTACGACGCCGCCGAAGTTTTTGTGTATGCCCTTCAGCCGGAGGGGTGGAGCCGGAGCGGATTCAGGGGTGGCAGCCTCGGCTGCCGAAGATGAGAGTGTCATGATGTGTCCTGTCTGTCTGGGGCGTCAGGGGTGGGCCGGGGTGAGCGGTGCGGAGCCGTCGGAGGCCCAGATGCCCTCTACACGGGGAGTGCCTGTAGAGATGCCGGAGATGGCCGCTGTTAGGGCGCGGGTGACAAACACCTGCGGACGGAATCCGAATATCACTGTGTCGCCTTCCGCGACCGGGATGGTGTGGTCCAACGGGATGGTGGCGTAGTAGTCGATGGCCTGTGCTGCGGGCATTTCCACGGGAAGCGCCGGCGCGGCCGAGACGTCCGAGGCGCCGGGAACGACGATCGCGCGCGTGGCGCCTTCACCAAGGACCGGGTCAACGTAGAATCCTCCGCCGAAGACGTAGGCCCTGTCATTCCACAGATGGGACACTTCCGTGACGTACGCGATGGCAGGTTCTTCGGCCAGATCCGCCACGGCATGCAGGGGGGTGGTTCCCGTTAGTCCATGGCCTGGCTCCACCTGGGTGGCTCCGTCGCGGGCAAGCCCCTCCAGTACCGAAATTGATGTGGTTCCGGGCGCGTTGACCGCGAATCCCGTCCGTCCGCTGGCCTCGAGGAGCGCCTTAGCGCGAGCGAGGGTCCGGCGGTTCGGGGTTGCCTCCGCCGTCCCTGTCGCAGGGTCGAACAGGGTGGCCGGGAATGTGGTGATGCCAGCGAAGCGGACGCCAGGGAGGGCGTCGACTGCGTCGGCCGCCTGAACGATTCCTTCCAAGGGGAAGCCGCCCTCGTGGCCGGTGTAGAAGCGGTCATCGGGGGCAATTACGCGGAGTAGGACATCCTGGACGCGGCCGCGCTTTAGTGCCGCGGCACCAGCCTCCCGGGCCTTGGTCTCGCTGAAGACCGTCCAGTACAACGGTTCCAGGGACGCGGCCAGATCGGCCTCGTGCCGAGGTATCTGAACGAGATGGCCAAGGTGCCCCACGCGGAGGCCTCCGGAAGCCGCTGCCACCGCGCACTGCAGGTCAACGCCGACGGCGTGCGTGATGCCTGAGCGCACGAGTGCCTTGGAGACGTCCGGGTTGCGGCCGATCTGCTTGGTCATGGCGAACGGTGTCAGCCCGAGACGGGCCGCTTCCGCGGCGAACGCGACGGCATTGCGTTCAACGGCGTCGAGGTCGATTGCGTAGCAGTTGACGGGCAGCTCGCCGGCTCTGTGCAGGTCGGCAATTGCCGAGAGGAAGCGGGGGTTTCGTCGTCGAAGCAGGTCGAGGAACATCGTGATCCTTCCTCTAGCTCTTCTTGCCGCGGAGGGAGAAGGAGACCGCCACCAGAATGATCAGGCCGCGGACGATCATCTGCTGGGAGACATTGAGTCCGGCGAGGATGAGTCCGTTGTTGATCATGCTCATCAGGAGGCTGCCGATCAGGGCACCGATCACGGTCCCCTTGCCGCCAAACAGGCTGGTGCCGCCCACGATGGCTGCCGCGATAACCGTCATCAGGTCGGTTTCGCCCAGGGTGTAGCGTGCACCGTGCAGGCGGCCGGCGTACAGGAGACCGGCGAGGGCGGCGGCCATGGCGCTGCCGACGAAGACCATCAGCCGGATGCGGTTGACCTTGATGCCGCTAACCCGGGCTGCCGAGGCGCTGTTGCCCACGGCCAGAACGTGGGCGCCATACCGGCGCTGCCGCAGCAGGTGCCAGCCAACAAGCACCGCCAAGGCGGTCCACCACAGCATGATCGGCAACCCTAGAAGATCACCGCCGCCGAAGAGCCAGACGAAGGCGCCGTCGGTCACGGGTACCGATTGCAGGTCGGTCAACTGTCGGGCGAGGCCGGCGATCAGGCCCATCGTGGCCAGAGTCACCAGGAATGAGGGAAGACGCACCATCGTGATGAAGAAGCCGTTAACGAGCCCGACAATGATGCCCACCCCCAGCCCGGCCAGAGCGCCGATCCAAAACTGCCCGGTTCCTTGAAGGACTACGCCGGTTGTCAACGCAGACAGTGCTACGGTCGAGCCGATAGAGAGGTCGATTTCGCCTGTACTCAGCACGAAGACCATTCCGATCGCCATGATCGTGATCGGGGCTGCCTGGATCACGATGTTGAGCAGATTGGTCGTGTTGAGGAAGTACGCCGTCTGTGTGACCGCAAAGAACAGGAACACGAGCGCGAATCCGATGTAGACAACGTAGTTGCTCCAGTTCACCTCCTTGACGTGGGTCAGGAAGTTTGGTTTCGCTAGGGTTGTGGTGCTCACGGTGTGTGTCCTTTCTGAGCAGGTGCGGCCGGTGCGGAGAGCGTGGCGGTAGGGGTGGGCAACCCGGGTTTGGCTGCCGCGAGAGCGAGCCGGACCGCTCCGGCTACTGGTGCGCGGTGGCCGAGCTCGCTTATACGGATATCGAGTGAAGAAGCCCCATGGCGGGCCAGCCAGGTGTGGAGGTGGGGCAACATCTCCTTCCTGCTGCCGATGCCGCCGCCGATCACGAAGACTTCCGGGTCGAGGACCGCGTGGACTGCCACGAGGGCCGCAGCGAGCCAGCGGGCTTCGTCGTCGATGGCTGACCGAGCGTCCGCGTCACCGTCCTGCACTTTCGTAAAGATCTCCCGTGCGGAGATTTGGTCCCCTGTGGCCATTTCGTAACGGCGTACCAGAGCGTCGCCTGCAACCGCTTCCTCCAGGGGGCCTCGCACGTGGTTTTCCGGGGTCAGCGGGTCCGTTCCGAAGGGGAGATAGCCGATTTCCCCTGCGGCCCCCCTGGCACCCCGTATCAGCTGGCCGTCCGCCACGATCCCCATGCCGATCCCGGTACCGACGGAGACGAAGACGAAGTCCGAGTGACCCAGTCCGAGGCCATAGTGCAATTCTCCGAGAGCGGCGACGTTGACGTCATTCTCGATGATCACGGGATGCCCGAGCCTTTGCATAAGATCCTGCGCAAAAGGCACGTCCCGCAGTCCTGAGAGGTTGGGAGCCTGATCGAAGTTCTCTCCGGAGCTGTCTGGAACTCCCGCGCCACCAATGCCTGTCGCCGCGACCTGCTCGGTGCCGGCGCCGACAACTGCACACAACTCACTGACGAGGGCGACAATCTGTTCAACAATGCTGGCGCCGCCGGCGTTTGTTGGCACCTTCCGGTCAGCCAGGATGGTCCCGGTTTCGCTGGCGATGCCGGCCCTGATCTTTGTCCCCCCGAGATCAACGCCGACCACGTAGTAGGCCGCATCTGCGACGGCACGGTCCGGGCCAGCGTTCACAGCCCCTCCTGGGCCAGGAGGCGGAGGGGATTGTCCCGCAGCATCAGATCGGCCTGGGCCTTTGTCAGGCCGATTTCGGCCACCATCGGGATGAATACCGCGCCAAGGTAGTTGTAGCCCCACTGTCCGTGGGTTCCGGGGTTGAGGTATACCTCGGCACCGGTCAGATCCTGGGAGAGCAGGATTTGCCCTGCGTAGCCCCGGTCGGCCAGTTCGGCCAAGTTCCGCGCCCTGCTCGCGTCAGAGCGGTAGTAGGCCCGTTTGGAAAATTCACCTTCCGCCGGCTGGGCGGGGCCGGGCTCCAGGACGAAGTCCCAGAACTCCTTGCCGATGGTGTCGAAGGCGATGTTGGCTCCGGTGTCCAGGACCTTGAGCAGGTACCCGAACTCGGGCTGAATGTCCATATGTCCGATGACGACACGGCTGAGATCAGCCCCCTCCTCGTTCAATATCTGAATCTGCTCCAGGGCCATCGTCCCGTGCGTTGTGTGTGTCACCAGCGACACTCCCGTGGCTAGGTGGGCGCGAGCCGCAGCACGCAGGCACTTCTCTTCGTGGGCCGTGATTTCGTTCAGTCCAGTGGCCTGTTCACCCAGGACGCCGGCTTTGATTGACGTGGAACCGATCCCCGTGGTGACGTCCCCGGTGAACCGCTCCGTCATCTCCTCCAGAGACGCCTCGGCAGTCCAGGCCGGGCTGTAAGGTTCCAAATAGACGGAGCTTCCCGCCACGATGTGCACCCCAGACTGCTCGGAGACCCGCTGCAGGAGGTGCAGGTTTTCACCGAGCGCCGTGCGGCCGACGACACTGTAGGGGCTGAGGTCCACCACGGTGTCGAAGCCCAAGTCCTTGAGTCCGCTAAGGGCGCCGACGGCTTGGGACACCTGGTCGTCCACATAGGCGGGGTCCGTTGGCGGGACCACCAGCGTGTGCGGGTCAGCGAGCGTCTCCGGACGTCCACCCGAGAGCCACGGTCCGGGGACCAGAGACGTCAGGTGTTCGTGATGGAGGATTTTTCCAAGTGTGGCCGGGTCAACCGGACCGAGTACGGTCTGCACAAATTGTGCCATGGGAAGTTCCTTTAGAATGTGCCCGTGGGTTGGGCTTTAGAGATGGGGGTCGTGACGCGTCAAAGGGCTGTAATGCCCCTGTTCTGATTCCGGACCCAGCGTCGCCGGGCCCGGAATCAGTGCCCGCTCACTTGCCTGTGACGCTCGACGGTGGTTCGGTGCCGTAATCGTCCTTCCAGCCCTGGGCCAGGTTGTCCTTAGTGATCCCCGTCGGCGTCGTGGCCACGAGCGCAGGTGCCTTCTTCTTCAGCACGCCGTAGGCGGAGGCAGTGGCCAGTCCCTTGCCGATGGAGATGGAACTGTTGCCCACCAAGCCAACCGCGTTGCCGCCGCGGGCCATGTCGGCTGCGAGCGTGGCGTCCAGGTCGTTGGTGACTACCTTGACGTCGGAGCGGCCGGCGTCGCGAAGGGCGGCGAGCACACCTTGGGCGGCAGTTGCCCACGGGACGTAGATGCCCTTCAGATCCGGGTGGCGCGCTATCATCGCCGCCGCGATCTCCTGGGTCTTGGCCTCGTCCGTGAAGCCCTCCTCAGCGACGATCTTCTCGTTCGGGTACAGGTAGGAAGTCCAAGCCTTGAAAGCCTTGTCGCGCTGGTTGGTGAACCAGAAGTCGGCATCGTGGTACATATAGCCGATGTCTCCTTGGCCGCCGAGTGCGTCCCCAAGGATTTTGGCGTTTAGCTGTCCGGCTTCCGTGAGCGATTCGGTCACGATGGAAACGAACTGCTGCCCTGCCTTGTAGTGAGCTGGCGGCGTGGTCATGATGACGAGCTTGATTCCCTTCTCGACTGCCGGCTTGAATGTCGCTTCCGCCGAGACCGGGTCCACTGCGATGGTCACGATAATGTCAGGGTTCAGCGCCAGCACCGTCTGAAGGTTGTTGGCCTGGGTGGCAGCGTCGAAGCCAGCTTGTGTACTCGCTACGACTTTGATCCCCAGATCCCTAAACTGCTCACGCGCGCCCTTTTCGACCGCGGAAACGAACTCCGAGGATGTGTGCCAAACGAATGCTGCGGTGTAATTGCCGCTCTTGACTTTGGCCTTCTCTCCATCGGTCAACGCAAGTTCATCGAGCTTGCCGGGCTTTTCGCCGTTTGGACCAGCGAATTCAAGGCTGGGCTGTGTTGCCGGCGAGGCCGGAGCTCCTGACCCGGATGCTCCGGATGTCCCTGGCCCGGCGCAGCCGGCGAGCGAGAGTGCCAGCGCCATCGCGCCGGCGATAAGCCATCGCGCATTGCGTCGTCCTACGAGCGTGGGTGTTTCCATCGGTTCCTTGACCTTCCTTGAGCTGCTTGTCAAGGGACGATGCCGCCGCACCGTGGGGAGCCCGGGAGAGTCGCCCTTGACGTGTTGCATCCATTTTGATTTCAGGATGCAACCAAAGTCAAGAGCTTTCGGAGAATACGGGCAATATTTGTTTCGAGGACTGTAGAAATGGCGCCGCGTCCGGTATCTTTTACTTCATGCTGAATCTAAAGCTGAGAGGATCTCGATGGTTCAAAGCACGAGGATGATGAATCGTGGCGCGGTGCTCGCAGAGGTCTTCCGACTGGCCCCGGCGAGCAGGAAACAAATCGCTGAAGCCACGGGCATTTCCACCGCAACTGTCACTCGGGCGGTCGACTCCCTGATTGAAGAGGGGCTGCTGCTCGAAGGCTCGGAAATCGTGTCCGAAAACAGAGGTCGCCGAGCCGTGCTTCTGGACGTCGTCGCGGGCCGGTCATATGTCCTAGGGATAGATCTGGGAGCCTCCAACACCCGGATCATTGTCGCGGATCTTCTGGCCAACCCGATCCTGGCGCTAGACGAGCCAACCCCCTCGGACCTGAACGCCCCGGAACTCGCTGAATGGCTGGCGACGGAGGTGCGGTCGGCCGCCGGCAGCAACTGGCCGCTCGTGGGCGCCGTCTGCCTTGGCCTCCCGGGAGCAGTCAACAGGACCAACAGGTCTATCTCCAACGCGCATCACCTGACGCAGGTGGAAGACAGCCGGTTTCTGCAAAGGTTCCAAGCAGCCGTTCAGAAGGTCGTCATGATAGACAACGATGCAAACCTTGCCCTCCTTGGCGAGCAAAGATTCGGGGCCGCGCGGACATCGCCAACTGCAGCCATCCTGACCCTCGGAACCGGGCTCGGTGCAGGGATCGCAATCGAAGGCAAGGTGCTCCAGGGGGAACGGGGCCTTGTAGGAGAATTTGGACAACTCCCCGTGGGTCCGCTCGGGACCAAACTCGAGCACATGCTCACGGGTCCGGGAATACTACGCCGGGCCGCTGAAGCAGGAGTTGAATTGCACAGTCCCGCAGAGCTCTTCGCCGAAAACGACAAGGGCGGGATAGAAACCCTGCGTGCACACTTCGACCATGCTCTCCTCATTGCCCTGACAGCCATCACCGTCTCCTGCGAACCCAACATCATCGTGCTTGGCGGCGGCATCGCCAAATCGCTGACCTCGAGCCTTCACCGATACGAGAGCGCCCTTGAACACAACCTGCGAATGTCCCCGAGACTGCTACCTGCAGCCCTAGGAGACTTTTCCGGTGCTTTGGGGGCAGTCGTAGCCAGTCTTCACGCTGTCTACTCAGATCTCGGAATGCAGCAGGAGTCACTGGCGGACCTGCCCGTCTCGCAAACACTGACTCCTGAAGCTATCAGGCGGGTCCAAGGCGGGCGTTCCGCCCCCCGCCCGTTCCAACCTGAACCAATAATTCGTTAGATGTAGGCGGCTACTCCACGCCCGGCAGGAGCAGACGGGTTAGCTACCGCCCCGAACCGTGTGCCTGGCACGGTTGGCAACAGGCTACCGAGGGCAGGGTTCCCGGCCAACGGTCGCCCATCCACCCTCGCCGCGCGCTCAATACAGCAAAATCGGCAGCAATTCTTTCCCTTATTGAGAGCCGGACCAAACGGCCGATAATCGTGATTTCGTCAGTGCTGGAAAACGCGCTGGCCTTTTGGCTCTCCAGCGCTCTCTGTGGGGCGAGGCTGGGGTCATGCCCTCTCGGGATGTGGCGCCCATGAGAAGTTCAAAGGAGGCCGCAACGGAATGACGTTCGTTGAATCCCAGCCCTTGGCTCACGTCCCGCACAGAAATGCTCGGGCAATCCCGTGCGTCGCGTTCCGGCTGATCACGGAACCATCGGCGGACGGCCGAATGGTGGAGGCGCGGGGAATTCTCCACGCCTCCCGGACCGCGCACGTCGTTGCCTGATGCTCCAAAACGCTCAAAAAAGAGGGTGTGCACATTGTGCACACCCTGGGCTTCGGATTCGGTTGTCTGGCGTCGGACTGGTTCGGATTGGGGGATGTTTTCGGGGGAGTGGCGGGTTTTCAAGGGTTGGCGCCCGGTTCGAGTCCCACCTTGGGCACGTGTTTTCGCAGGTCAGAGGCTTTTCAGCCTCTGAGTGTGCACATTTTGTGTTGTGAAGGGCCCCTTTGGGGGCCTTTTTCATTGCTGGCCGGTGGTGTGGCCGGTGGCCTCCTTGCCTGGTTCTTGTGCTTGAGTGTTTGGTCTTTGGTACCTGTTCATGGGCAGCTTGGGGTCGGCCGACATGATCTTTGAACGTTCGGCGGAAAATTTCTTTTCTGCTCGACGTTGGTTGTTCATCCCCCTCCTCCTCCTTTTCGGTTGTGGTGGACTGTTCTGCTTATTCATGGTCGGCCTGGGGTGGAACGGCATGACCATCTCCAGTTGCGGAGCCGGCTGTCCGGTGGTGTTGTCTGTTTCTGCCTTCACGACTGTTCATGGCAGGGCTTCCGGCTGGCTGCATGACTATCAGGGAAATCTTGTCCCGAGCTCTCCAGGGGCCCGCCGGGAAGCCACCATCGGATGCTGTCGCTTGCCAGCGCAGGGGCAGGAAGATTAATAGGTGGCTGCTCTCACCAGAGCGGGGGTGTCCGGCTGTGCTGCGGCATGAACGGACCCCAGCAAATGACAGGGACGAGACTGATCACCCATATGAACGACCATTCATGCATCGGTTATGTCAGTTGAGGATCTCAGAATTCCCTGAGCCTCGTCTCAAATCTATTCTGACGGCCCTTCGGCTACGTGCCGACATCGGGTTGGGGTGTACTTGAAGTGCATTGAAGTACAGTCGGGCCATGTCTGCTGACGGCTCATGCCCTTGCGTATGGGTGAGCGGACCAATCTGTCATGGAATCCCCGCCGGTGCTTGCGTTCCAGGCTTTTTCTTGTTCAGTTGTTCGTTGCACTGGCTAACACTTATGTCCTTTGCTCCTGGTTGAGGCCCTTCGTGACTTCGTAGTGGAAGCCGGCGCGGTCCTCTGTTGCCCATGCCTCATAAGACTCGGCCTTCTCGAACAGTCTTCGGTTCTGCGCTGTCGGTCGCAGCCACAGGATGGTTCCGTCGTCAGTGACGGCGTCGACCTGTCCGCTGCACACTGGACTACCCTGCTGCCGGATCTCGATTCTGGCCCCGGTGAGTAGTGTCCAGTCTGTGATGCGTCTCAGGTCCACGGTTCCGTCGGCCTTTCGGATTGGAGGGGTTGACGAGTCTTGGCTGTCTGTGCACGCGGGCTGAGGGCGGGGGAGACGGCATTTTGCTGGCTATCCAGGCGGTCCATCCCGTGGCCGGCAAGTCTTTTTCCTTATGCTGGCCACGGCTTCAGCTTCTCAGATGGGGTTCCTGGAAGCATGGATCTAGTCCGTTGGGAAGCAGGCCGATGTTGTGAAATAGGCCGTCAGCAGGGCTTCCTTGACGGGAAGCGCGCGGTGTTCGTAGGACAGGATTTCCACGCCCCAGGGACCATTGAAGCCGAGGGTTTTCAGGGCGCGGATGAACCCGGTGACGTTTTGGTCGCCTTGTCCGCACAGGCGGCGGTTGTCCCGTGTGTCTTCGAAGAGAGTGCCCTGGACTTCCGCCGCCGCGTCATTGAGTTCGACGCCGAAAATCTGGTCTGCGCCGAGGCTTGCTGACAGTTCGTCCAGCGTTGTTCCTGCTCGGAAGACGTGCCAGTAGTCCACCACCAGCCCGCACCCGGGCATGTCCACCTTCCGCATGAGGTCGGCGGCAGCCGGCACGCTGCCGACCATCGAAAACGGCATCGGCTCAAGAGCAATGCGCGTGCCACGCAGTGCGGCCTCCCCCGTCAGGCGCCGGAGGGGTTCCACCAGGAAGTCGAGGTCGTCCAATGGTTCGCCGATGGATGTTCCCACCTTGATGAACCGTGCACCGAGCGTCTCCGCAGCCTCGAGGAGCAGATCGAACTTAGGACGCCAGTCCGGGGCCAGGCTCTCGTCCCACCAGTCGGTAAGAAGCTCAACCTCAACGTAGCGCAGGCCGGCGTCGTCAATGAGACCCCGCAACGCCGGAAAGCCCAGGGTAGCCCGGGCCTCGGCCAGATCGTCATGTGCCAGTCCGAAACCTGACCATCCGGTGGATGCAATGGCCTCGAGGCGCTCTGCAATGGGCACAGGGCTGGTCTCGGGATTTTGCAGCGGCGCCGCATTGCCGGCGCTGGTCCAACAGGATGCGACGAGTTCCGGGGCACTGGTGGTGGTCATTGTTCTCCTTTGAAGCGCATGGGGCCGGCCCGCCATGCAGTTGGCGGCGTGAAATCATCAAACCACACATCGTTGGAACGGTCTATTGACTTCTGCAATCCTTTCATTCTAGGGTTGGACCGTTCCACAAAGCGATGTGGATCACAATCGTTCAACACCAGCGACCTCCGTTTCCAGCCCCACGCAACGGCGTGGGCCTGAAGCGTTCACGACGGTCGAAGATGGCGCGAATCAAAGGAGATTTCACGTGGCAAAATTCACTTGGCACCGGGGCGTTATGGCTCTCGCCGTCGTTCCGCTTCTGGCGCTGGCGGCGTGCTCAAGCGGCGGAAAGACCGAATCGGCAGGCGCCGGGGCCGCCGCCGGCGGGTCGGTAGCCGACACGCCGCCCCTCAAGATCGCGATGATCACCCACGCCGCAGCCGGGGACACGTTCTGGGACATCGTGCGCAAGGGCGCCGAAACCGCGGCAAAGAAGGACAACGTAGAGCTGCTCTACAGCGGAGACGGAGATGCCGGCCGCCAAGCACAGCTTGTGCAGCAGGCGATCGACCAGAAGGTGGACGGCATCGCAGTGACGCTGGCGAAGCCGGATGCGTTGAAGGATGTTGTCAAGAAGGCTCTCGCTGCTGGGATTCCTGTGGTGAGCTTCAACGCGGGCGAGGACCAGTACAAGGCGCTGGGAGTCATGGCCCACTTCGGACAGAGCGATAAGCTCGCCGGCGTTACGGTGGGCAAGCGCCTGGCCTCCGAGGGCGTCAAACACCCGATCTGTGTTATCCAGGAGCAGGGCCACGTGGGGCTTGAGAACCGTTGCGCCGGCATCAAGGAGAACATCCCAGGTACGGAAATCGTATACGTCAACGGTGCTGACATGACGTCCGTGTCCTCGACGGTTACGGCAAAGCTGCAGTCGACTCCGGATGCGGACGCGATCGTCGGTCTCGGCGCTCCGTTCACGTTGACCATTGTCAAGGCCGTCAAGGAGACGGGCAGCAAGGTCAAGGTTGCATCCTTTGACCTGAATGCCGATCTGGCCAAGGCAGTCGTGGACGGAAGCGTGGACTTCACCGTCGACCAGCAGCCCTACCTTCAGGGCTACGGCACTGTTGACGCCATCTGGGCGCAGAAAGTCGGCGGCTTCACGGTCGGCGGCGGGCAGCAGGTTTACACCGGCCCCGCCGTCGTGGACAAGACCAACGCAGCGGACGTCTCCAAATTCGCGCAGGCCGGCATCCGCTAGGTCACAGGCATACCTGGCTGCGGGAAGACCGGTCCCGGTTCTCCCTCAGCCAGAACAACAAGGAGTTTTTGCATGACACAGACGTTAGCAAAGCCGGCACCGCTGGCCGCCGATGAGCGGATTGGGCGCCGGAGCCCTCTTCAAAATCTGCTGGGACGACCGGAAGTTGGCGCCCTGGTCGGGGCCGTTGTCCTGTTCGTTTTCTTCTCGCTCGTATCTACTACCTTTATCCAGCCGAACGCTTTTGCCACCGTCCTGTACGGCAGTTCCACGATCGGGATCATGGCCGTGGGGGTGTCGCTGCTGATGATCGGCGGCGAGTTTGACCTTTCCACCGGCGTGGCCGTGATCAGCTCGGCGCTGACAGCGTCAATGTTCAGCTGGTTCTTCAGCGTGAATGTCTGGGTGGGCGTGTTCCTGGCGCTGGCCATGTCCCTGGCTATTGGTTTCATCAACGGCTGGATCCTGATGAAGACCAAGCTGCCCAGCTTCATCGTCACGCTGGCGACCTTCCTGATGCTCACAGGCCTGAACCTGGGCCTGACCCGTCTGATCGGCGGCGGGGTCTCCTCCCCGTCAATCTCCGCCATGGATGGGTACAAGTCCGCGCAGGCCGTTTTCTCCTCCTCCGTGAACATCGGTGGTGTGGAGGTGAAGAACACCGTCTTCATCTGGATCGCTCTGGTGGCCGTCGCGTCCTGGGTGCTGCTACGCACCAAAGTGGGCAACTGGATCTTCGCCGTCGGCGGGGATGAGAACGCGGCCCGCGCTGTGGGTGTTCCTGTCAAAGCCACGAAGATCGGCCTGTTTATGGGCGTTGGCTTCTGCGGCTGGATTCTGGGCATGCACAACCTGTTCGCATTCGACGCGGTGCAGTCCGGCGAGGGCGTGGGCAACGAGTTCCTCTACATCATCGCCGCGGTCATCGGCGGGTGCCTCCTCACCGGCGGCTACGGTTCGGCCGTGGGCGGCGCGATCGGTGCCTTCATCTTTGGCATGGCCAACAAGGGCATCGTCTACGCGCAGTGGAACCCGGACTGGTTCAAGTTCTTCCTGGGCCTGATGCTGCTCCTGGCCACCATCGTCAACCTCATCGTCAAGCGCCGCGCAGAGCTCAAGTAAGGGGCGGAGAAATGAATGCACACCAGATCGACCAACAGACCCTGCTCAAGGATGAAAAAGACCCGCTGACCCACACCCCTGTCCATCTGCTCTCCCTTGAAGGCGTGGGCAAGCACTACGGCAACATCGTGGCGCTCAGCGACGTCACCATGGCCGTGGACAACGGCCGGGTCACCTGCGTGCTGGGCGACAACGGAGCGGGCAAATCCACCCTGATCAAGATCATCGCCGGCCTGCACCAGCACGACGCCGGGATCCTGGACATCATGGGCGAGGAACGGCAGTTCAGCTCCCCCCGCGACGCCCTCGACGCCGGCATCGCCACCGTCTACCAGGACCTCGCCGTGGTGCCCCTGATGCCGATCTGGCGCAACTTCTTCCTCGGCTCAGAACTGACCACCGGCTTCGGTCCCTTCAAGAGCCTGGATGTCCAGCAGATGAAGGACATCACCAAGAAGGAACTCGCCGAGATGGGCATCGACCTGCGCGACGTCGAGCAGCCCATCGGCCAGCTCTCCGGCGGTGAACGCCAGTGCGTGGCGATCGCCCGTGCCGTGTACTTCGGGGCCAAGGTCCTGATCCTGGACGAGCCGACGGCCGCGCTCGGCGTGAAGCAGTCCGGCGTCGTGCTGCGCTATATCCTCCAGGCCCGCGATCGCGGCCTCGGCGTCATCTTCATCACGCACAACCCGCACCACGCGTTCCCCGTCGGCGACCGGTTCCTGCTGCTCAAGCGCGGCAAATCGATCGGCTACTACGACAAGAAGGACATCACCCTCGACGAACTCACGGCCCAGATGGCCGGCGGCGCCGAACTCGCCGAGCTCGCCCACGAGCTCGAACAGCTCGGCGGCCACAACGAGGCTCTCAAGGAAGTCCAAGCCGAAGTCGCCGAAGTCGCCGACGCAGCCCACGAAAGCACCACCAGGCGCCACTGAGCGCCACCGTATACAACCAGATGGAGCAACGATGCAGATGTTAATCGCCGGAACCTGGCGCGGCGCCGCCGACGGCAGGACCGAGGACGTCCGGTCACCCTTTGACGGCCGGATCATTGACACGGTTCCCGTCGCCACGGTCCAGGACGCCCAGGCCGCCCTCGACCGGGCAGAGATCGGCGCCCACGTCCAGCGGTCCACGCCGGCGCACGTGCGGGTGGACATCCTACTGCGCGCTGCTGCCCTGGCCGATGAGCGTGCAGAAGACATCGCCCAGGCAATCAGCGCCGAAACCGGGAAGCCGATCACGGAGGCCCGGGGAGAGGCCAGCAGGTCAGGAAACATCATCCGCCTTGCCGCCTACGAGGGAAGCCAGCTCTACGGGTCCACTCTTCCGCTGGATGCCAACGCCGGCACCGGGCTGGACAAGATCGGCTTCACCCTGCGGCAGCCCGTGGGCATCGTTGTCGCCATCACACCGTTCAACTACCCCGCCCTGCTGGTGCTGCACAAAATCGCGCCGGCGCTGGCAGCCGGGAACGCCGTCGTGCTTAAACCCGCCCGGGCCACGCCGCTGACGGCATTGAAGCTGGCGGAATGCTTTGTCGACGCCGGCCTGCCGCCGGAAGCGCTGTCCGTGCTGACCGGGCCCGGCAGCACCCTGGGCGATGTGCTCGTCACCGATCCCCGGGTGCGGAAAGTCTCCTTCACCGGGTCCACCGCCACAGGCACGCGGATCAGCTCGATTGCCGGGGTCAAGAAACTGTCCCTGGAGCTCGGCGCCTCGTGCCCCGTGATTATCCTGCCGGACGCGGACCTGGAACTCGCTTCCAGCGCCGTGGCGGCGGGCGGCTTCATCAACGCCGGCCAGGTCTGCATCTCGGTGCAGCGGGTCATCGTGGACCGCCGCGTCGAAGCGGACTTCCTGGACGCGCTTGTGCCGAAGGTGGAGGCCATCGCTGTGGGCAATCCGAAGGAGGCCGACACCCGGCTCGGGTCATTGATTTCCGAGGAGGAAGCGATCCGTGTCCATTCCTCGATCGGTGAGGCGCGGCACTCCGGTGCCAAAGTGCTTACCGGAGGGGACCGCGACGGTGCCGTTGTCACCCCGGCCGTCGTGGCAGGCGTCGACCCCCGCTCCCCGCTGAGCCGCAACGAACTGTTCGGGCCCGCCGTCGCCGTTTCCTCTGCAACGGACATCGAATCAGCGATTGCCATGGCCAACGACAACGATTACGGGCTCGGCGCCGGGATCTTCACCAGCGATGTCGCCGGCAGCATCCGGGCCATGCGGCAGATCGACGCCGGCAACATCCACATCAACTGGACGCCGCTGTGGCGGGCCGACCTGATGCCCTACGGCGGACTCAAGGGCAGCGGCATCGGCAAGGAAGGCGTCCGTTCCGCAGTGAATGAAATGACCGAGGAAAAAACCGTCGTTCTGCACGGACGCCCCTGGTAACCCACCACCTACTGGAATAAGGCAATGACCACTAACTCACAGACCATCAGGCTCACCACATCCCAGGCCGTCATCAAATACCTGTCGGTCCAGCACTCCGTCGCGGACGGCGTCCGGCGCCGCCTCGTTCCTGCCGCGCTGGGGATCTTCGGACACGGCAACGTCGCCGGCCTGGGCCAGGCCTTTGACCAGCTGGCGGATGACATGCCGTTCATCCAGGGCCGGCACGAGCAGTACATCGCCCACATTTCGACCGCCTTCGCCAAGGCGAGCCGGCGCCAGGCCGTGCTGGCCGTGACCGCGTCCATTGGCCCGGGTGCCCTCAACCTCGTCACGGCTGCGGGCCTGGCAACGGTGAACAGGCTTCCGCTGCTCCTCCTGCCCGGAGACACGTATGCAACGCGGCACCAGGGCCCGGTCCTGCAGCAGCTGGAACACCCCATCGAGGCTGATGCCACCGTCAACGACGCGTTCCGGCCCGTTTCGCGCTTCTTCGACAGGATTACCCGCCCGGAGCAGCTCCTGACCGCTCTGCCGCAGGCCATGCGCGTGCTGACCAGCCCCACCGATACCGGTGCCGTGGTCATTTCGCTGCCGCAGGACGTGCAGTCCCACGCCTATGACTTCCCGGCTGAATTCTTCGAACCGCGGGACTGGAAGGTCCGGCGGCCGCTGCCGGACCCGGAAGAGGTCGACGACGTGGCCCGGCTCATCCGCTCGGCCCGCCGTCCGGTGATCATCGCCGGCGGCGGTATCCACTACTCGGATGCCCACGCTGCACTCGAGGCCCTGGCCGGGCAGGTCGGAATTCCCGTGGTGGAGACTTTTGGCGGCAAGGGCGCCGTGACCAAGGACGAGTGGTGGCAGGTGGGCGGTGTGGGCCTGGAGGGCAACTTCGCCTCCAACACCCTCGTCAAGCAGGCTGACCTGGTCCTGAACGTCGGCACCCGCCTCACCGACTTCGCCACCGGTTCGCAGTCCATCTTCGAGAACCCGGATGTGCGGTTTGCGTCCTTGAACATCGTGGACGCCGATACCCGCAAGCAGGGTGCCACCGGGATCCTGGCCGACGCCCGTCTCGGACTCGAAGCCCTCGCCCGGGCACTGGAGGGCCACAGCACCAGCGAAGCCTGGCAGGACACGGTCCAGGCCGAGAAGGCCGGCTGGGCGCCCATCCGGCTCAAGTGGGTCGATGCCGACACCGCCTATAACCCTGCCGACCACCCCGACGCGCCCGTCACCGAAGCCGTCCTCACCCAGCCGCAGCTGATCGGGCTCATGCAGGAGCATGCACGCTCCGGTGATACGGTTATCGCCGCTGCCGGCGGGGCCCCCGGGGACCTGCAAAAGGTGTGGGACGCGACCGGTAACCGGCACTGCCACCTGGAATTCGGGTTCTCCTGCATGGGCTACGAAATCGCGGCCGGCATGGGCGTCCGGCTGGCCGAAGGCAACAACGACAACCGGGTGGTCACCTTCATCGGTGACGGCACGTTCCTGATGGCACCCACCGAGATCCTCACCGCGGCGCAGGAAGGGCTGAACGTCACGATCATCGTTTCCGAGAACCACGGCTACCAGGTCATCCACCGCCTGCAGATGAACCGGACCGGCAAGGAATTCGGAAACGAGTTCCGCTACCGCACCACCGGGGGCAGCGTCGCGGCCGCCGATGCCCCCAAGGCCCGGCTCGACGGCGACTACCTCAAGGTGGACCTGCGGCAGATCGCCGAAGGCCTCGGCGCGCTGGCCATCCGCGCCACCTCGGCGGCCGAGGTCCGGGAGGCACTGTCCTCGACCAGGGACACCCAGGGCCCGGTAGTCATCGTGGTGCCCACGGTGCCCCACGTTGACCTGCCCGGCGGCGATGTCTGGTGGGACGTCGCACCCGCAGAGGTTTCCGACCAGGAATGGGTTCGCACCCTCCGCGCCGATTACGAGAAGGCACGCGGCAGCCAGCGGTGGTTCGGATGAGCGCCGAACCAATGAATTCAGGACCACTGAACGCAGGTCAACTGCGCCGGCGGCTTGCCGGGGGCGATGTCACGATCGGCACCTTCGTAGGATTGTCATCGGCAACTGCGGCCGAGGTCTGCGCAGCAGCCGGAGCCGACTGGATCCTGATCGACCTTGAACACGGCTCCGGAGGCGAAGAAGCAGTCCGCGACGGCGTCATTGCCGCCGGCAGCTACGGCGTCCCCACCATCGTCCGGGTCGAGTCCGGAGACCGCATCCGCATCGGCCGGGTCCTTGACCAGGGAGCCGCAGGGATCATGGTTCCCCGGTTGAACAGCGTTGACCAGGCCGCCGAATCGGTCCGGCACATGCTGTATCCGCCCCATGGAGACCGGGGTGTGGCCACCTACAACCGATCCTGCCGCTGGGGCATGGACCGCCGGACGCTCACCGAACCGGACCAGGAAACCCTGGGAGTCATCCAGATCGAAACCCTGGAGGCGCTGGAGTCCGTCGAGGACATCGCCGCCCAGGACGGCGTCGACGTCCTCTTCGTCGGGCCCCTGGATCTTTCCTACGCCCTCGGCGTCCCGCTCCAGCTGGACAGCAACGTCTTCCAGGAGGCCCTGCAGCGCGTTGTAGCCGCGGCCCAGCTGCACAACAAGGCCGCCGGGATACTCGCCGTGGACGGCATGGGAGCTGCCAAGTACGTCCGCCAGGGCTTCCGGTTCGTGGCCATCGGCTCGGACTCCACCATCATGGCCGCGGCCTTCCGCGACGCCTTTGATACCGCCCGAAATTGACTAGAAAACAAGGGAAAGACAAGAACGTGAACGCAGAATCTCGCACCATCGGCGTCGGTCTCATCAGCGTCGGATGGATGGGAAAGCTCCACTCCAGGGCTTACCAGACCGTCCCATATGCCTACCCGGACCTTGGACTAAGGACAAAACTCGTCATTGCCGCCGACACGGCACCCGACCGCGTCGAGTATGCCCGCGATGTCCTGGGCTTCGCGGAGGGCACCACCGACTACCACGATGTCCTGAACCACCCTGACGTGGACGTCGTCTCCATCTGCGCCCCGAATTTCCTGCACGCGGAGATCGGCATCGCTGCCGCCAAAGCCGGAAAGCATTTCTGGATCGAAAAGCCTGTTGGACGCGGCTACCAGGAAACCGCCGCCGTGCAGGAAGCCGCCGTGGAGGCCGGCGTCGTCACGTCCATCGGCTACAACTACCGCCACGCCCCGGCCGTGGAGCACGCGCGGAAGCTGATTGCCGAGGGCCGCCTTGGCAGGATCACCAACGTCCGCGCCGTGTTTTTCTCCGGGTACGCCTCCGAGCCCAACGGCGCCCTTTCATGGCGCTTCGACCGAAAACTCGCCGGGACCGGCGTCCTGGCGGACCTGTTCAGCCATGCAACGGACCTGTGCCAGTATGTAGTCGGACCCATCGCTGAGGTGACCGCGCTGACCAGCACCGTCTACACGCAGCGGCCCAAGCTGGCGATGGGATCCGGCACGCACTTCGCAGTGATTGAAAACGGTGAAATGGGGGAGGTCGAGAATGAAGACTACGCTGCAGCGCTGGTCCGCTTCGGCCCGTCCGCGGTCGGCGCAGGCGCCGTCGGCACCATCGAATCGTCCCGCGTTGCCGTGGGCCCCGAGTGCGGTTACCAGATTGAGGTCTACGGCACTGAAGGCTCCCTCAAGTGGGACTTTGAGCGCATGAACGAGCTCAAAGTCTGCCTGGGGCGCACCAACGAGGAGCAGGGCTACACCACGGTGAACGCCAGCCCGCGCCACGGCGACTACGCGTACTTCCAGCCCGGACCCGGCAACAGCATGGGTTTTGACGACCTCAAGGTGATCGAGGCGAAGAAGTTCCTTGTCGCTGTCGCGGGCGGAGCCCGGGAAAACTCCAACATCCACGATGCCGCCTCCGCGGCCGCGATCGTCAGTGCCGCCGAAACATCCTCGTCGTCCGGCCAGTGGCAGAAGATCGAGGAAATCCACGGCACCACGGCAGCACGGGTGTAGCGATGACCACTGCATCCGCCCGTCGGCCCACAATCAAGGACGTCGCCGAACGCGCCGGCGTCTCCAAGTCCTTGGTTTCCCTCGTCCTGCGCGATTCACCGCGCGTCAGCGACGAACGCCGTAAGCGGGTGCTCGAAGTTGTCGAGGAGATGGGTTATGAGCTGAACCTCGCAGCCCGGTCCCTGGCTACCCGGGACAACGGAACCATCGGCGTCCTGGTCAGCGACATGCACAACCCGTGGGCGTTCGACGTGGCCGACGCCGCCCGGACCGTGCTCGAAGAAGCCGGACACACCGTCCTCTTCAGTGCGGTCACGGCCGCCGGCAGGGGAGTGGACCAGTCCATCCTCCAGGCCTTCAGGGATTTGCGCGTAGCCGGTCTGCTGGTCGTGGGGACGGTACCCGACAAGGCGCCGTTCAACCGGGCGGTTTCGGGCGGCGCGGTCGTCTTTGCCGGCGGCGGACCGGACTACATCGACACCGCCGATGTCGTCCGCAGCGACGATACCCTCGGCATGAGCATGGTCGTTGAACACCTGATCGCCCAGGGACACGAGAACATTGCCCATCTGGGCGGGCTGGGCGGCTCGGTGGGCCGGGCGCGCGTGGACGGATATTCCGCCGCCATGGAAGAACACGGACTGGCGCGCCACATCCACATTGTCGAAGCCGACTTCTTCCAGGAATCCGGCTACGTCGCCGCCCAACGGGCGCTGGGCGGTTCGCGGTCCAGGCACCAGCGGCCCACGGCGCTGGCGTGCATCAACGACCTCGCCGCCTTCGGCGCCATGACTGCTGCCGATGAACGCGGCGTCGAAGTGGCCATCACCGGGTACGACAACATCGCGTTGGGTGCCATGCCCCGTCTGGGACTGACCACCGTCGACCCGGACAGTTCCGGCATCGGCGTCGCCGGGGCCAAAACGCTCCTGGAACGAATCCAGGACCGTGACTTTGATGGCGGCTTCGTCCATCAGCCGATCGTCCCTGAACTGGTCATCCGCAAGTCCAGCCTGCTCGGCCTTTAACCTCCCACCCAAACCGTCACTCCGCGGGCTTCCTTAGCCCTTCCGGGAGTGCACCCCCACATCATCAAGGATGACGATGGCTTCTATAACCACACCCCAAGTACTCGTAGCCCTAGGCGGCGTCGAGGCCGGACTGGTGGAACCGGAACTTGCTCCGCACCAGCAAATCATCCACAACCCCACCGAGGCGGACCTTGCCCGGGCCGACGCCGCCATTGTCCGGGCGGCCTACCGTGTGGACCGTGAACTCCTTGACCGCATGCCCGCGCTGAAGGTCATCGCCAGAACCGGCGTCGGTACCGACCTCGTGGACGTCGCGGAGGCGAACCGCCGCGGCATTCCCGTGGTCATCACGCCCGGGAGCAACACGGCCTCCGTCGCCGAAGGCGTGTTTTCCCACCTGCTGGCACTGGTCAAGAAGCTGTCGGCTTTGACGTCGCTCGTGCGGGACGGTCGCTGGGAGGAACGCTCCGGGGTGGCCGTCGGGGACCTGGAGGGCTTCACCCTGGGCATCATCGGCTACGGGCGCATCGGGCGCCGCGTGGCCCGGATCGCGGAGGCCTTTGACCTCAAGGTCCTGGCCTTCGATCCGTTCGCAGACGTCCCCGCCGGGATCCGCTGCGAAACCGTCGGGGAACTGCTGGGCCGCAGCGACTTCGTCACCCTGCATGTGCCGTTGACGCCGGAAAACCACAACCTCATCAACGCTGAACGCCTCGCGCTGATGCCCCCGGGGGCCATTCTCATTAATTGCAGCAGGGGCGGACTCGTGGACCTGGACGCCGCCCACCAAGCCCTTCTCTCCGGGCAGCTGGGCGGCCTCGGTTTGGACGTCTACGATCCTGAGCCGCCATCGCACCACGCCGTCTTTGACCACGGAAACGTCGTCCTGACGCCCCACCTGATGGGGTTCACCCGGCAGGGCATGGCCCACACGGTCCGCGACGCCGCCAAAGGCGCCGTCGACGTACTCGCCGGCCGCTCCCCGGCGGCAGTGGCCGCCCCGTGACGAACAGCCCCACCCAACCCTCACCACACTCAATCAAGCCCAACTAACCGCGGGCGGCTCATCCGCCGGTGGGAAACAGGAAAGGACCCATCCCCATGTCCAGTGAACGACCGCTCAAGGTTGCACTCTTCGGATCCGGCCGCATCGGCCAGGTTCACGCCAGGAACATCGCCGATCACCCTGACCTGGAACTGGCCTGGATCGCTGACCCGTTTATCAAGGGCGCGCAGGCCCTGGCCGCCACCACCGGGGCGCTGGCCGTCGAAACCGCCGATGAGGTCTTCGCCAACTCTGACCTGGACGCCATCATCATCGGTTCCCCAACGAGCACGCACGTGGACCTGATCTCCCGGGCAGCGGCCGCCGGCGTCGCGGCCCTCTGCGAAAAGCCCATCGACCTGGACATCGACCGGGTCCGCGAATGCCGGGACCAGATCCGCGGAACCACCAGCCCGCTGATGCTCGGCTTCAACCGCCGCTTCGACCCGAACTTCGCCTCGCTCCGCTCACGGGTTGATGCCGGCGAAATCGGGCGACTGGAGCAGCTGACCATCATCAGCCGGGACCCGGCCCCCGCGCCCAAGGCTTACATCGAAACGTCCGGCGGGATCTTCCGCGACCAAAGCATCCACGACCTGGACATGGCCCGGTTCTTCGTCCCCGACATCGTCGAAGTCTCGGCCACCGGTTCGAACCTGTTCTGCGACTACATCGAAGAGGCCGGCGACTTCGACTCCGTGGTCATCAACCTGCGCGGCCGCGGCGGCGAGCAGATCACGATCATCAATTCCCGCCACAGCGCCTACGGCCACGACCAGCGGCTGGAAGCCTTCGGCAGCGAGGGCCTGCTGACCGCCGGCAACATGGCCCCCACCACCGTGCGAAAGTACAGCGCCGCCGGTACCGAAGAGTCCGACGCCTACCTGCCGTTCTTTCTGGAACGCTACGGCCAGGCCTACCGCAATGAACTGGACAGCTTCGTCACAGCCATCCGGGGCGGGACCAGCTGCAGCCCCGGCTTCGACGACGGCGTGATGGCCCTCGTCCTGGCCAACGCCGCCGAGGAATCCGCCAGGTCCGGCCGCGTCGTCACCATCGGAAAGGAGTAGGAAATGAACAGCCCGCTCCTGGCAGACAAGGTGGTCCTGGTCAGCGGAGGCACCCAGGGCCTGGGCGCCGGCATTGCCCGCCGGGCGGCGGCCGAAGGCGCCGCCGGAGTGGCCATCACCGGCCGCAACGCCGACTCCGGCGAGAGGCTCGCCGCCGAGCTGGAGAACTCCGGTGTGAAGGCCCGCTTCATCAAAACCGACCTCGCCGATGTGGACCAGGCCAGGAACTCCGTACTGGAAACCATCTCCGTGTTCGGGCGGCTCGACTGCGCCGTGAACGCCGCCGGCCTCACCACGCGGGGAACCATGCTGGACACCACACCGGAACTCTTCGATGCGCACATCACCGTCAACCTGAAGTCGCCGTTCTTCATCATGGCCGAAACCATCAGACACCTCCGGGAGCGCGGAGCTCCCGGCAGCATCCTGAACATCATTTCCATCGCCGAGCTCGGCGGCCAGCCCTACCTCGCGCCCTACGTCGCGGCGAAGGCCGGGCTGGCCGGGGCCACCCGGAACGCCGCCCACGCACACCGCTGGGACAAGATCAGGATCAACGGCCTGGACATCGGCTGGACGGCCACGGACGGAGAAGAAGAGACCCAGCGGAAGTTTCACGGCGCAGGCGACGACTGGCTGGAAAAAGCCAATGCCTCCGTACCCATGGGCAAGCTCGGACAAGTGGACGAGATCGCCGAATTTGCAGTTTTTCTCCTCTCCAGCAGGAGCGGAGTGGTCACCGGCTCGGTCATTGACTGGGATCAGAACGTACTTGGAGGATCAGATTGAGCATCATCACCAGCCGCCTTGCCGCCGCCCCCATTTCCTGGGGCGTGTGCGAAGTCCCCGGATGGGGGCACCAGCTTGAAGCGGACCGCGTCCTGTCCGAGATGACAGCCCTGGGCATCACCGCCACCGAATTCGGCCCGGCAGGCTTCCTGCCCGAGGAAGCGACCGCACGGGCTGAGGTGCTGCAGCGGCACAACCTGCAGGCCATCGGCGGATTCTTCCCGATCATCCTGCACGATGCCTCCAAAGACCCGCTCAAAGCGGTTTCGGCGGAACTGAACGCCTACCAGGCAGCAGGGGCCAGCATCATGGTGCTCGCCGCGGAAACCGGCGTCGCCGGGTACGACCAGCGCCACGAGCTCGACGCCGATGGCTGGCACCTGTTCGGCCGGAACCTGGACACCATCGTCAAGGCAGCCGCCGATCACGGCATTCAGGCAGTGGTGCACCCGCACGTGGGCACCATGATCGAGACGACGTCGGACGTCAACCGCGTCCTGAACGACACCGCCGCGAACCTCTGCCTGGACACCGGCCACCTTCTCATCGGCGGCACGGACCCCGGCCAGCTCGCCCGGGACTACGCCGCACGCGTCGGCCACACGCACCTCAAAGACGTGCGCAAGGCCGTCGCCGAGCGGGTCCAGAAGGGTGAAATTTCCTACACCGACGGCGTCAAGACCGGGATGTACGTCCCGCTCGGCCAAGGGGACGCCGGAATCGCCGACATCGTCCTGCACCTGATAGAGGCTGGTTACGGCGGTTGGTTCACGATGGAACAGGACACCATCCTGGACGCCGCACCGGCAGGGGACGGCCCCGTCCAGGACGTGCGGCAGTCGGTGGCGTTCCTCCGGGACCTGGAAGCCGGGCTCGCCCAATGAGTGCGGTGCGCTGGGGCGTTCTCACCACTGCCCGCATCGCCCAGGACCGGTTCCTGCCGGCCATGCAGAAGGCCCGTAACGCCACCGCCTCGGCGATCAGCAGCCCCAACGGGCGAGCCGCCGAGGTCGCTGCCCGCTTCGGCATCCCGGCCGTCTATTCATCGCATGAGGAACTGCTGGCGGATCCGGCCATCGAGGCCGTCTACCTGCCATTTCCCAACGGCCTGCACGCCGAATGGATCATCGCGGCGGCCGAGGCCGGCAAAGACATTCTGTGCGAGAAGCCGCTGGTGGGCAGCCTCGAAGACTATGCCCGCGTCGTCGAGGCCTGCGGGCGGAACGGGGTGAGCCTGATGGAAGCGTTCATGTACCGGTTCCACCCGCAACACCAAAAAGTCCGGGAGTTCATCGACGCCGGCCGTATCGGACAGATTGTCTCGATGCATGCGCGCTTCCACTTTGTGATGGACCGCAGCCCGGGCGAGGTCCGGCTGCAGACGGGACTGGAGGGAGGCGCGGTCAATGATGTGGGATGCTACGCCGTCGACATCATGAACATGGTGATGGGACGCACCCCCGCCAGCGTGTACGCCAAGGGGACCAGCCCGGCGGACCCGGTGGAGACCAGCGTCGCCGGGATCCTGGATTACGACGGCGTCATCGGAACCCTGGACTGCGGCTTCGAAGGACCCCGCGTGAACACGTTCCAGATCATCGGCACCAAGGGGCAGATCACTCTGGACAACGCCTTTGACCCGATTCCGGGGGAGGCGGCCCGCGTGACCGTTTCGCTCCGGGACGGCAGCTCCGAGGTCTTCGATGTCATCGAGGACCCGTTCAAGGTCGAAATTGAACGGTTCAGCGTCTGGGCCCGCAGCGCCGGGCAAGAGGTTGTCCATCAGGAACTGACCGAGCAAAACCTGGCCGTCCGCCTCGCCCTTCATGAATCCCTCGCCGCAGGACTCCCACGGAACGTCGAACCGGTCCACGCTGTGGAACACCACTTACTACAGGAGCAGTAACCATGACTTTCATCAACCATTTCATCAGCGGATCCGAGGCCGCAGGGTCCGGAACCGACACCAAGCCTGTCTACAACCCGGCCACCGGCGCCGTCACCGCAGAGCTGCGGCTGGCCAACCGGGCGGACCTTGAGGCGACCGTCGCGGCCGCCAAGGCCGCTGCCCTTACATGGGGCGATATTTCCCTGGCCAAGCGCACCGCAGTGCTGTTCAAATTCCGCGAACTGGTCGCCGCCCACGTCGACGAACTCGCGCAACTGATCACTGCCGAGCACGGCAAGGTCCTCTCCGACGCGAAGGGCGAGATCGGCCGCGGGCTGGAGGTCATCGAGTTCGCGTGCGGCATCCCGCAGCTGCTCAAAGGGGAATACTCGGACCAGGTCTCCACCGGGATCGACGTGTTCTCCTTCCGGGAGCCGATCGGTGTGGTTGCCGGCATCACCCCGTTCAACTTCCCCGTGATGGTGCCGCTGTGGATGGCCCCGATGGCGATCGCCACAGGCAACGCCTTCATCCTCAAGCCCTCCCACCGGGTCCCGTCCGCGGCAATGCTGCTGGCCGACCTCTTCAAGCAGGCGGGACTGCCCGACGGCGTGTTCCAGGTCCTGCACGGCGACCGTGAAGTGGTCTCCGGCCTCCTCACCCACCCGGACGTGGACGGCATCTCCTTCGTCGGCTCCACCCCGGTGGCCAGGCACATCAACGAGGTGGCAACGGCGCACGGCAAGCGGGTCCAGGCTTTGGGCGGGGCGAAGAACCACGCCATCGTGCTGCCCGACGCCGACCTGGACAACGCCGCCGACCACCTCGCCGCCGCCGCGTTCGGTTCGGCAGGCCAGCGCTGCATGGCCATCTCAGTCGCGGTCGCCGTCGGAGACGCCGCCGACCTGCTCGTGAAGAAGGTCGAGGAGCGCGCCGTGGCCGTCAAGGTCAAGAATGGCACGGAACCGGACGCCGATATGGGCCCGGTCATCAGTGCGGACTCCAAGAACTTCATCGTCAAGACCATCAGCGAAGCAGAAGCCGCGGGAGCTGCGATGGTAGTGGACGGCCGCGACCTGGTGGTCCCGGGCCACGAGGAAGGTTTCTGGGTTGGTCCCACCGTTATCGACCACGTCAAGACCGAGATGAGCGCCTACACCGAGGAGATTTTCGGCCCGGTTCTCGTAGTGGTCCGGGTCGAGGACCTCGACGCCGGGATCGCCCTCATCAACTCCAACCCCTATGGCAACGGCACGGCCATCTTCACTTCCTCCGGCGCCGCAGCCCGAAAGTTCCAGCGGTCCGTGGACGTCGGAATGATCGGCATCAACGTGCCCCTGCCGGTACCGGTCGCCTACCACTCCTTCGGCGGCTGGAAGGCTTCCCTGTTCGGTGATAAGCACATCTACGGTCCCGAAGGCGTGTCCTTCTACACCCGCGGCAAGGTCATAACCTCCCGCTGGCCCGAAGCAAGCCACGCCTCCGGCGCTTCGTACAACTTCCCCTCCAACTGAGGCCCCGCCGGACTTCGGCAAGCTCAACCACCCTGGGTTGAGCTTGCCGAAGTCCGGCAAAATAACCCATCGGGCCCTATGGTTCAGTCGACGGAGCCCAGCGAGGGATACTCGCACGAGACTGTGGTCCTAGGACAGGAGTCCTGATGGCCATTGGTGGCCCAGTCCTCGGTGCACTGAGAAGTCATCATCGCGGCAAACATCGCTGCCTTTGGTTCATTCCTCGCGCTGTCCGGGCGCATCACGAATCTCGTCGCGGTGCACCGCGCCTTGGCCAAAATCGATGCTCTTCCCGTCCGTCAGCGGCCGGGGACAGGGCAGGGATGAACCCGTTCCGCATCTGACTTCACGTACCAACCAGTGACGCTTAGCCCTATGCCGCGCCACGCAAAAGCTCAAGTCAGCAGCAGTGGCAGGTTAGGGCATGCCCCAGCAAGACACCAGATTCCGCGTCTCTGTGACTGCGCGATTGGAAATCAGCCTCTAGTTACTGGCGCCCGCCACCAAGCGCCACTGATACTGCCGTCCGGACGCTGCCGGGCCCTTCGGCAGGTTCCCGCTGCAGCCCTCACAGTCGGTTCACAGTGGCCGGAAAGAGGGAGCACAGGGCGGGGTTCAAGTATTGGGTCATAGCCTTCGAACAGTCGGAGCGAAACCCCAGGAGCACAGACATGAACCAGGTCAAGAAGATCGCTGCAGGCGCCACCCTGATCGGAGCCCTGTTAGGTGGCGGGGCTCTGGCCGTTACGGCCCTGCCTGCCAACGCGGCCACGAACACGACCACGACAGCGTCCACTTCGGAGTCGGGAACTGACACCAACCGGACGGCACGCGATGAGACCAAGGGCGGGCACGTGGGGGCCAACGGCGTAACCGAGACCCTCCTGACCGGGGATACCGCGGCGAAAGTCAAGGCAGGGGCCCTGGCCGCCAACCCGGGAGCCACCATCGAACGCGTGGAAAACGACGCTGAGGGAGCCACCTATGAAGCCCACATCGTTAAGGCCGACGGCACTAGCGCCACGGTGAAGCTCGACGCCTCCTTCACGGTGACCGCCACCGAAACCAGCGGCCCTGGACACTGACCCCTACGCTGACGTCCACGTCGTTGACGGGGGCCCGGGTCGCCGCTGGCACCCGGGCCCCGGGTCGAAACCAGAGGTCCCGGCGCGGAGTGTCAGCAATCAGGCAAGCTGCGGAGGTCCTGGTGCGGCTAGTCCGAAGGACGTCGCCGGATCCTGCAACAAAACGGCCTGGCTAGGGCGCATGCAAGTCCTCTGGGCAGACCGAAGGCATGTGCGGACGGGGGCGAAAGTCCCCGCATCAAGAGTGAGACGCAGGAGCGCCACCGGCCCGGCACTGCGGGCGGGCGCGTGGCCGGGCTCGGCGCGCTGGCCCGGAGGGCGTTCGCTCGTCACCGTTGGCCTCCAAACCCATCGACCATCGTCAGTTTTTTCGAGGGCCTTTCCAGATGAACGTCAGGAGTTCAGGCTCGATGACGTCAGGTTGGGGTGTACTCCAACCTGACGAACGTCCAGACTGGTGCTACGACTGTCCCACCTCCACGGTTTTTCGATGGATCGGACCTGGCACCGCCGGCCCATCACCCGCCCGATCAACCGTCCCAGGCTCGCCCTTAGGGTCTCGCAGGACTGGAGCCACCACCCGCCCTGAAGAATGGCCGAGCGGAGGCGAGAACGGGCTTTGCGTTGTAGCGGAAACAGACCCAAAAGCATCAGCTGGATGAGGAAAGCGCGGCCCGGAAGGTGCTAGCCGCGGCCCGCGGCCGCCTCCTTGATCAGTGAAGCCACGGCCTGCGGCTGTGAGACGTACACGGAGTGGCTGGCTGGGACCTCGGTGACCGAGGAACCGGCGCGTTCGGACATCGCGTGCTGCGCGGGTGGGGGGATCATCCGATCATCGGTGGCGATCAGGTACCAGCTGGGCTTCTCCCGCCAGGCGGGCTTGGTGACCGCGCCCTGGAGGGCTTCGACGCCCCAGGGGACCTGCGAGTCGGCCATGAATGCCGCCTGCCCGGGGGGCACGTCCGCGGCGAAGGAATCGGCGAACCTTTCACGGTCTAGGAAGAGGAAGCCGTCCCGGGGCGGAAGGATCGGGGGGACCGGGGCGCCCGGCGGCGGGTCGGCGATGAGCGTGTTCACGGATTCGCCCCTGTCGGGTGCGAATGCGGCGATGTAGACGAGGGAAGCGATTTTTGGGTCGGTGCCTGCTTCGGTAACAACCACGCCTCCATAGGAGTGGCCAACGAGCACGACGGGGCCATCGCAGTCGGCGATCACCCGCTTGGTCACCGCGACGTCGTCGTCGAGGGACACTGTGGGGTTCTGCACGATCCGGACGTTGTAGCCGTCTGCGGTCAGCAGGTCGTACACACCCTGCCAGCCGGATCCGTCGACGAATCCGCCATGCACGAGCACGACATTCGTCACTGAGTCTTCTGACATCGGGATTCCTCCTGGTCTCGAGATGGGATTACAACCGGATGCTAGACCCGGGGACCGCTGCGCGGCCAGAGCCAAATGCTTACTACCTGCCAGAAGGCGGGGGAAACAACCGGTTCAGCCGTTACCCACGTGTCAAATGCCGTTCCTCACGTCATCAAGGGGTTTCCGAGTAATCGCCCTTTTCCAGATCAGGGCTGATTGTCGCACTGACCAACGCCGGTGCTTGGCCGTCTGGCGGAAACGGTCCCCGTTCATGCTCGCGGCGTGTCAATGGAGTTCGTGAAGCGTCTCGACGATCAGGACGCTCCTGACCGGCGGGAACACCGAACAGTGCGGATTCCACCTCGACTACTGGCACCGAAGCGGCCTGACAGAGGATGACGGCTGGCCTGCCGCTATTTCAGGGGGTCTTGGTGTCGGATGCTTTTTTTGGAGCGTGCGTGCCGCTTCCGGGGCGGGGGCCTGTCCTGCGCCGTAGCTGCCCAGCAGTGTGAGGGAATCCGCCGAGGGGGAGCCCGGTTTGGCTGTGTACATCCGCAGCACCTGGTCGGTGTCATCGGGCAGGGACAGGTTTTCGACGTTCAGTTCCAGGTCTCCGACGACTGGGTGATGGAATCGCACGCTGCCTGCGGATGCGGCAGCTACTCGGTGTCCGGCCCACCAGTGACGGAAGTGTTCGCTGTGTACTGCGAGTTCGCCAACGAGCTGGTTGGCCTGGACGTCGTTGGGGTGCCGTCCGATATCGGCGCGCAGGGTTCCGACAGCTTCGGAGGCGACGGTTTTCCAGTCCCGGAAGAGTTCCCGCGCCTGCGGGTCGAGGTGGATCCAGCGGGTGAGGTTGCGTTCGGCCGCGGGCATGGCGGGGAAGTCGGCGAGCAGGAGGAGGGCCAGGCGGTTTCCGGCCAGGACATCGGTGCGGCGGCCCAGGATCAGGGCAGGCACGTTTCCGACGGCGCCCAGGAGCTGGTGGAGCGCGGGGCGCACGGTCTGGGACGGATCGGGGGAGCGCCGCGTGCTGGCGCAGTTTTCCAGGAGGGCGAGCATGTGCGCATGTTCCCCGGGGTCCAGGTTCAGGGCCCGGCCCACTGAATCGAGCACCGCACGGGAGGGGTGGATGTTGCGGCCCTGTTCCAGCCGGGTGTAGTAGTCGGTGCTGACATCGGCCAGCCTAGCGATCTCTTCACGCCGCAGCCCGGGGACCCGCCGCGTTGTGGGGCTGGGCGGCAGCCCGGCCATCTCCGGGGTCATGCGTGACCGCATGGCCTTCAAAAACTTACCGAACTCTGCACTTTGACCCATGTCTACCATTCTCCATGCCCGCGCTTCCTCGTTCCATGGCCGAAGGTAGGACTGGAAGTCCTAGGAAAAGCAGGCCATGGCGTACGTGCTGACACGGGGCATGGAGGCGAATAGCGTTTAGTGCGTAGCCGGCCATGTAACCCGGCGCCCCGCCGGGCCTATCGGCCGTGCGGGTTTCCCACGAGAACAATCACGCCCCTGTGTGGCTGACAGACTCATGCACGTGAGATGACAAGAAGACACCATGGACTTTTCCCTTGCGATGGCGGCCTTCGCCATCAACGCCATAAACCACGAGGCCCTCAGCGCCCTTCCGGACGCGCCTGTTGTGGCGCCGCCACCATCACGGCGGCCACTCCGGAGCGCCGCGTCCACACGCCGACGGCTCGCTCCGCTGCAGGGCTGGCTTGCAAGTTCCCTGCACCGGGCCGCCTGGGCACTTGAGCCTGACGCGCACGCTGTAGCAAGTCGGGAATATTCGGGCGTGTCCGCCATCTGCACGGATGACCGGCAATGTGACACCAGGGCCGGCACCCGGTGACGGAGGAGGCCCCAACCACCGCGAACGCCGTTCAGGGGCAGGCTCAGAGGCCGATGGTCGGGGGGGATCGAAATCCTCGGCTCCTCGCTGTTGGTCCAGCTCCTGGTGGGCCGTTGCGTAGGCCTCGTCAGCCGGGGTCAGGTTATTGCCAGGGGCTGGGTGGACATGATGGCAGCAGACGGGAATACCGCCTGGCTCCGGCTCGACGGCGGACGTGGGCGCCGGATCGTGCAGGGCGGGGACGGGATCGGCCTCACCGTCATGGACGAAGAAATCCGGGCCGCCCGCATCCACACCGCGGGTACCCAAAGCCCCGGAACCGGGACAACAACCGAAGGACACTGAACACATGAGCTATACCCCAGCGCAGGACCGCTACGATTCCCTGCCGTACCGCAGGGTCGGCCGCAGCGGACTGAAGCTTCCGGCCGTTTCGCTCGGCCTCTGGCACAACTTTGGCGATGACAAGGCTTTCGAAACGCAACGCGCCATCCTCCGGCGGGCGTTCGACCTGGGCGTCACGCACTTTGACCTTGCCAACAATTACGGGCCGCCGGACGGGTCCGCGGAAACGAATTTCGGCCGGCACCTGGCGGACGACTTCAAACCGCACCGGGACGAACTCGTCATCTCCACGAAAGCCGGCTACCGCATGTGGCCCGGGCCCTACGGTGAGTGGGGATCCCGGAAGTACCTGCTGGCCAGCCTGGACCAGTCACTGGAGCGCATGGGCCTGGACTACGTGGACATCTTTTACAGCCACCGCCCGGACCCGGACACACCTCTGGAGGAGACCATGGGCGCGCTGGATACGGCGGTCCGCTCCGGCAGGGCACTGTACGCCGGGATCTCCTCCTACTCGCCCGAAAAAACCCTCGAGGCCGCCGCCATCCTCGCCGATCTGGGCACGCCCCTGCTGATCCACCAGCCGTCGTACTCGATGCTCAACCGGTGGACCGAGCACGGGGACCCCAACCTGTTCCAGGTCCTCGAACAGGTCGGTGCAGGTGCCATCGCCTTCTCACCCCTGGCCCAGGGACTGCTGACCGCCCGCTACCTGAACGGTGTCCCGGAAGACTCCCGGGCAGCGGCGGGCAAGTCCCTGGCGAACAGCCACCTCTCCCGGGAAAACCTGGCACGAATCCGCGGCCTGAACGAGATCGCCGCCGGCCGCGGGCAGACCCTGGCCCAGATGGCCGTCGCCTGGACACTGCGCCCGCAGAACAAGGGGATACGCGTAACGTCAGCATTGATCGGCGCCAGCAGCGTCCGCCAACTCGAAGATAACCTCAGGGCAGTCTCCGGCCCGGAGTTCACCACCGATGAGCTCGACAAAATCGATGAATTCGCGGTCGAATCCGACATCAACCTCTGGGCCGGAGCGCTCCAAGCCTAGACGCACGCGCGCGCCCAGAGCATGAAGCCACCACCACCGCGCGTCAATAACCCCGACGCATCAACGGGGGACGCTGTGCAATTCCGGTCGCCCTGAATTCCCTCGCGCCCGGTTACCTCCGACACCTCTCCGAAGAAAGAACAGATGATGTCCCAGACACAGGCAACAACGATCCCCACGGTCACCCTGAACAACGGCGTGAAGATCCCGCAGCTTGGCTTCGGCGTCTTCCAGGTCCCTGAAGAGGACACCCAGCGCATTGTTGAAGACGCCTTGGAAACCGGCTACCGCCACATCGACACAGCGGCCGCCTACCGGAACGAAACCGGCGTGGGCGCCGCGATCGCTGCTTCAGGGATCGCCCGAGAGGAAATCTTCATCACGACCAAGCTCCGCAACGGCGAGCAGGGGCTGGTCTACGAAGCCTTCCAAAACAGCCGTAACGCATTGGGCCTGGACTACGTCGACTTGTACCTGATCCACTGGCCGGTACCGTCCCAAGGGCTCTTCACCAAGGCCTGGAACGCCATGGAAAACCTGTACGCCGACGGACTGGCACATGCCATCGGAGTGTCCAACTTCCTCGAACCGCACCTGGACTCCCTCCGCGCGGCGTCAGGCATCACCCCGGCCGTCAACCAGATCGAAATCCACCCCACCTTCCAACAGCGCGACCTCGTCGACACGAGCCGCTCCCGGGGCATCGCCGTCGAGGCATACAGCCCCCTGGGCCAAGGCGCGGACCTGGACGCCGGCCCCGTGAAGCACCTTGCCGCCAAGCACGGAGTCACGCCCGCCCAGATCGTCCTCGCCTGGCACCTTCACACCGGAAACATTGCCATCCCAAAAACCTCATCGCCCAAGCGCATGCGGGAAAACTTCGACGCCGCAGCGATCACCCTGACCGCGGCCGAACTGATCTCCATCAACGCACTTGAACAGGGCAACCGGATCGGCGCGGACCCCGCTACAGCCGCGTTCACCCAGTTCTAACCCATCTGGGGTGGGGTGCAGGAGAAGAGGACCCCGCGACGCGGCCTGCCGCAGCACCGCGGGTCCTCGTGGCCTGACCGGCCTCGGCGGGGGCGATCAGCGTCCGGCCATACGTTTGCTGCTCTGCCTCATACCCTCAGCAGGGCCCTCTCACCCATTTTTTGCGCAGCATGTTGCCCAAATGGGTAGGCGGCCGCTGAGCTACCGCGGTCCTGGCCCCCTCGGCTGGACTTGAAGATGGCGGGGTTGCTTCGGGAGCGCGTGAGGGCTGTACCAGGAACACCCAAGGCGGCCGGGGGAGTCCTGGTCTGTCGAACGGAGCACGTGCCGGTTGTCCGCTCACTCCACCGGCGGCTTCTTGCCCGCAATGAGTTGCTTGCCACCGTCCGGCCGCCGGTGGCCTTCCACGGAGCACTGTCCAGGTCGTGGCGCTTGACAGTACTCGTCGGGCATCCAGTCCTCCGTCCGGTGACTCGGTGAAATGGGCGAGAATGTCCGCTCGGTGAGGCTCGTGCCGCCACCGGCAGTTGCCACGAACTCAGTGGGGTGTCGTGGCTCCTCCTGCCCTCGGGTGTCCCAACTTCAGGGAAGGTAGGACTCAGCGTCCTAGGAAAAGCAGGGTAAGGAAAGCCTGCTGACAATGCCCCACGAGGTACGTAGCGTCAATGGAGTAATGAAAGCCGTGGGTGCAAACGTATGCCGCTGCCGCGAGAAAGGGCTGCCCAGACGGTCTGTGAAGAGTGCGGCTTGCCGGTTCATTGGAAGTTCCAGGACATGATGAGGAACCCGCGTTTGGCATCGGGCCGCGTGAACAACTTAGTCGCCATGCCGGCTGTGCCGAGACCCGATGGGAGAAAGCCGCCGAGGCCTCGGCCGCGGCACGTCGAATTTATGGATAAGCAAAGGAGTACCCATGAGAATTGCAGTGACAGGTGGAAGCGGAAAGCTGGGACGGAATGTGGTCCGCAGGCTGGTGGCGGACGGGCATGCTGTCCTCAACCTGGACCGGACAGGCAGCCGGAGCCCACAGTTCGCCACCGTGGATCTGCGTAATTACGGGCAGGTCGTGGACGTCATCCTGGGCCTGGACGACCGGCACCAGGGGTTCGACGCGGTGGTGCATTTGGGGGCCATTCCAGCTCCCGGGCTGGTACCGGACGCCGCCACGTTCGAGAACAACATGCTGTCCACGTACAACGTGTTCCAGGCGGCCCGGAGGGCCGGCATCAAGAAGATTGTGTACGCCTCCAGTGAGACCGTGCTGGGACTGCCGTTCGACGTCGACCCTCCCTACATCCCGGTGGACGAGGAATATCCGGCCCGCCCGGAGAGCACCTACTCGCTGGTGAAACACCTCGAGGAGCAGATGGCCATCCAGATGACGCGTTGGGACCCGGAACTGAGCATCACCGGACTCCGCTTCTCCAACGTCATGGATCCTGAGGACTACGAGGAGTTCCCGTCGTTCGACTCGGCCGCGGCCCTGCGCAAGTGGAACCTCTGGGGCTACATCGACGCGCGCGACGGCGCCCAGGCGGTGGCCCGCGCGCTCGACTACAGCACGCCGGGGTTCGAAGCCTTCATTATCGCCAACGAGGACACCGTCATGAGCCGCTCCAGTGCCAGCCTGGCCGCCGAAGTGTTTCCCGACGTCAAGATGCTCAAGGACCTGGGGGAGCACGAGACCCTGCTGTCCATCGACAAAGCCAGGCGGCTGCTGGGCTTCGAACCCGAACACAGCTGGCGCGACTACCACTCCAACAAGACGACACCCACCGAGAACTGAGGAGCATCATGCAGTACCGCACACTGGGCAACAGCGGCGCCGTGGTATCGAACTACGCGCTGGGAACCATGACGTTCGGGGCCGAGGCCACCGAGGAAACGTCCCACGCCATCCTGGATAATTATGTTGCCGCCGGCGGCAACTTCATCGACACCGCCGATGTTTACAGCGCCGGCCTATCGGAGGAAATCATCGGACGCTGGCTGGCGCGGCGGCCCGAAGTCAAGGACCGCGTGGTACTGGCCACGAAGGGACGCTTCCCCATGGGCGAAGCCCCGAACAGCGTCGGTACGTCCCGCCGCCACCTGACCCGGGCCCTGGATGACTCCCTCCGCCGCCTCGGGGTGGAGCAGATTGACCTCTACCAAATGCACGCGTGGGACCCCATCACACCCCTTGAGGAGACGCTGCGCTTCCTGCACGACTCGGTCAGCAATGGCAAGATCGCCTATTACGGTTTCTCGAACTTCCTGGGGTGGCAACTGACCAAGGCTGTCCACCTGGCCAAGGCCCACGGCTGGAGCGCCCCCGTAACCCTGCAGCCGCAGTACAGCCTGCTGGTCCGCGAGATCGAGTCGGAGATCGTCCCGGCCTCCCTTGATGCGAACATCGGCCTGCTTCCGTGGTCGCCCCTGGGCGGCGGCTGGCTATCCGGCAAGTACAAGCGCGACGAGCCGCCCGCCGGTGCTACCCGGCTCGGCGATAATCCCAACCGAGGCATGGAAGCGTGGAAGGCCCGCAACGACGACCCACGCACCTGGGACATCATCGGAACAGTGGAAAAAACAGCCGCCGACCATGGAGTGAGCGCCTCGCAAGTAGCCCTGGCCTGGCTGGCGGCCCGGCCCGCGGTGACGTCTGTGATCCTCGGCGCCAGGAACATCGAGCAACTGGCAGACAACCTAGCCGCCGCGGACCTCGAACTGACCCCCGAGGAATCAGAGCGGCTGACCCAGGCCAGCCAACCACGCGTCGGCGTATATCCCTACGGCCCCATGGCACAGGAACAACGCAGCCGGAAGATCGAAGGCGGCAGGTAACCCAAACCCACAGGAGAGGGGGCACCGGCCCTGAGGCCGGTGCCGCCTCGCCGAAACCCCGCTACCAGGCAGATTTCGCCAGCAACCCGCGCGCGGGTGCCCGACGTTCAGGATTTCCGCGGCTGGCTGGCTGCTTCGGCCTGGAAGCCTCCAGCTTGAGGAGTTTGCCGAGGCTGTTTTGGTGGTCGTCGGCCTCGACCAACTCCGGTTGTACGTGGGCTGAGATGGGTTCCTTTATGGTGGCCTGGACCACCGATACGGGGGACCCTGACCTTGTTGGGTCACTCCTCGACCGGGCATCGGACGCGCGGTAGCCTGAGAGGGGACAGACCGGCGATGCTGTGCAGGCTTGTCGTTCGGCAGGTGCTGTGCTGTGCTGTGGGCATGATCCGGAAGCGAGGGTCCGTGATGGACGTCCCTGCAGGGACTGGCTCGCGAGGCGGGTGGCCGGAACTCAGGGTTCAGGACTGGTCCGGGACCCGGGACACTCTGCATCTGTGGACCCAGATCGTTGGCAAGATCCGCATGGCTCATGCGCCGATGCTCAATCATTGGTGGCATGTGACGCTGTACGTCAGCCCGCGCGGGCTGACGACGTCCACTATCCCCTACAGCAATGGTGCTTTCGACATGGAGTTCGACTTCCACGAGCACGTCCTGCGGATCCGGACCAGCAACGGCAGCGGTGCCAGCATCAGACTGGGCCCGAAACCGGTTGCTGAATTCCATGCCGAGACCCTCGATGCCCTGGACCGGCTCGGGATTGCCACCGTTATCCGGGCGGTGCCTAACGAGGTCGATCCGGCCATACCGTTCGCCGAGGATTACCTGCACGCCTCCTACGACGAAGAAGCGGTGCGGCTGTACTCGGCCCAACTGATCCAGGCGGACCGCTTGATCAATGTGTTCAGGTCCTTCTTCCGGGGCAAGGTGAGCCCGGTGCAGTTCTTCTGGGGAGGAATGGATCTGGCCTGCGCCAGGTTCTCCGGCCGCCCGGCGCCCAGACATCCGGGAGGGATCCCGAACTGTGCCGACTGGGTCATGGCCGAGGGCTACTCCCACGAGGTCAGCAGCTGCGGTTTTTGGCCCGGGGGCGGAGACGAAGGCGCGTTCTATTCCTACGCCTACCCCGAGCCCGAGGGGTTTGCCGGGTCCACGGTCGAACCCTCGGACGCAGCCTACGGCCCTAACCTGGGGCTCTATCTGCTGCCCTATGAGGCGGTCCGCCGCGCGGCTGACCCCGACCGCCATGTGCTGCGGTTCCTGCAGTCCACCTACATTGCAGCGGCAGAGGGCGGGCGGTGGGACCGTGAAGCGCTCGAGACCGATCCTGACAGGCTGCGGCATCCGCCGGACCAGGATCGTGGGGACCTTTTCCTCCCCGGGCCGGTCCGGCCGGCGTAGAGTTGGCGGTGTTCCGCGCGGTTCCGAGGCAGGAGACGGCCATGGCCGAGACCCCAGGCATTGATGTTTCGGTGCCACCCAGCGGTCCGGGCTGTGTTGAATGCGACGCCGGCGGCGGGTGGTGGCTGCACCTGCGTCGCTGCGCCCAGTGCGGCCACATCGGCTGCTGTGATAATTCCCCCGCCCGGCACGCCACCGCCCACGCCACCATCACCGGGCACCCGGTCATCCGCAGCTTCGAACCGGGCGAGGACTGGTTCTGGGACTACCGCAGCTCCACCTATCTCCGCGGTCCGGAACTGGCGCCTCCTGCACATCACCCGGAGGACCAATCCGTTCCCGGACCGGCCTCCCGGGTGCCACAGGACTGGGAACAACAGCTGCACTGACACCCGACCTGGCCTCCCGGCATCCGAGCTGAGGGCGGCGGGGCCTCAGCGCATCAGAGCCTGCTCCGCGTGCCGGTAGCCCACCATCTCGTATTCGACGATGATGAGCGCGGGGGAAGCGGCGACGAGGAGCAGCGCGGCGCCCACGCTCGCCCCCTGGCCCACCACGACTACGGCAAAGGCAAGGACGAGCCCGGCGGCGCTGAAAACCCAGATTTGGAATCGATCGGCAATGCGGAGCAGGAACGAGTAAATCATCAGGAGGGTCAGCTCGAAGAGAAACACCGGGATGGCAACCGTGAGCACCGTCGCCGTGGCACCGATGTGGCTCTCGCCGGAGATGTGCACGGCTGCGGCGTGGAGGCCGGCGCCGGTACCGACGACGGATGCGAAGACGATGATGTGTCCGTAGCTCCAACCGAACGTGCGGCGGCGGTGGCGTGCCAGCACCCTCCCTGCCGGGACTGTGAAGTACAGCCACCACATCGCGAAGGCCAGGGCAGTGCCGCCGGAGGCGACGAGCACGACTTCCGCCGACCAGCCCGAGCGGTCGACGACGGCCGAGATGGCCAGGACCGTGCCGAGAATAACCTCGCCGAGGGTGATGATCACGAGCAGTGAGTACCGTTCGGCGATGTGGTGGGGATGCCAGGGGGTGCCTCCCTCATTGCGTTCGGCGAGGATTGGGCCCGCCAGCTCGACCCCGGTGAGGGCGGCGATGATCCATGCCGTTGCCCCGATCGGGAGCGAGGCGAGGATGAGTAGCACCCATCCGATCTGCGCCACCGAGATGGTGACTGCGTAGCCCAGGCAGGCCCGCCGGTGCTGGGGATCGTGCCGTGCCGCGCGGAGCCAGAGGGCGACCGCGGCGACTCGCATGATCACATACCCGCTCACCATGATGCCGTTGTCGACATGACGGCCTTCGTCGATGGAGCGGAAGAAGGGCGGCATGCCCAGGGCGATCACGAGCACCCCGATCATCTCGATGAGTGTGGCGATGCGGAAAAAGACGTCGTCGTTGTCGTACGCGGAGGCCAGCCACGCGTAGTTCACCCACGGCCAGCTGATCGCGAAAACTCCAAGGACGAACCCGGTGACCGCTGCAGGCCAGTGCCCGAGCTCCAGGAGCAGCGTCGTCTGCGTTGAGACCGCGCTGAAGCCCACGACAAACGTCAGGTCGAAGAGCAGCTCGAGCGGGGTTGAGGCGCGGTGTTGCTCGGCCGGATCACGCCCCGACATGCGTGCGAGCCGATGGGGAGGGCTCATGCACGAAGGCTACTCCGAGATGGACCAGCCGGGGAGGTGGGGAATACGGCAGCAGGCCGCCGGCGGGTGACGTTAGCCGCGCGCCGTGGCCGCCTCCTTGATCAGCGCGGCCACGGCCTGGGGCTGTGAGACGTACACGGCGTGGCTCGCGGCGACCTCGGTGACCGTTGCGCCGGCCCGTTGGGACATGGCCCGCTGCGCGGGCAGAGGGATCATCCGGTGATCCGTTGCGACGAGGTACCAGCTGGGCAGGTCCCGCCAGGCGGGTTTGGTGACTGTCCCTTGCAGGGCGTCGACGCCCCATGGGACCTGCGCATCGGCCATGAATGCTGCCTGTTGCGGTGGCACGTCGGCAGCAAAGGAATCAGCGAACTTTTCCCGGTCCAGGAAGAGGAAACCGTCACGGGGCGGCAGGATCGGCGGGACCGGGGCGCCAGGGGGCGGATCGTCGATGAGGCTGTTCACGCGCATGCCAGACCCGGGAGCCTGCACGCCGCCAGTGCCAAAAAGCTTTACCCGCCGCCGCTGTCGTGGTCCGGCGATGTGCCCGGCACCACGGCACCGCTAGTGCAGGCCTTCCTTTCGTGATCTCGGTGTCGGAGGTCTTTCTACCGACCCTGGCCGGGTGCGTCGGGTGGCGTCAGCCGAAGGTGCAGTCGACGGTGACTTTCCTGAGGGCGGTCTCGAGAACCCAGTTTCTGATCGTCGAGACGCTCCACGAACAGCCTCGACACTCCACGGACATGGACCGGGACCGCTTCCTCCAGCCGCGCGACACCGGCGCCGGTCAACGCGACAACCACGCCGCGCCCGTCGCTGGCGACCTTCGCCCGACGCATCAGGCCCTCATCAACCAGCCCACGACGCGGCGCGTCGATCCCGAGCGCGAAATGAGGACGCGGTCACAGCGAGGTCAGTCATTTGGAGCTCGCCGCCCGCTGCGGTCAGCTGCGCCAGGACATCGAAGTCTGCCAGGCGCAGCCCGAAAGATTCCCTGAGGTCGATGTCGAGCTGGCGCATGAGGGTCGCGTGGGCACGCCATAACGCGCCCCATGCCGTCACCCCATGCTGGCCCGGAAGCGACTCTTCCGAAGGGAGCGAGGCTGCTCCCCTGTATTCCACGCCTGGCGGATCCGGTTCAGGGTTGCTGCGGGCACGGAGTCAGGACTCGCTGCCACCGGGGGAGCATACTGGTGTGGTGAGGATCGATGCCGGGTCCGGGGCTCAGAGGCGGCGGGTGGGGGCAGGAGTGAGTCCGTACCCGCCGATAGCTGACTATGCGTTCCTGTCCGATTGTGAAGCAAACTGCCTGATCGCACCGAGCGGTCAGGTGGAGTGGATGTGCGTGCCGCGTCATGACTCGCCGAGCGTGTTCTCCGCCATGCTTGACCGCGCCGCGGGGGCCTTCAAGGTGGCGCCCTACGGCGTGCGGGTGCCCACTGCGCGCCGATATCTGCCCGGCAGCCTGATCCTTGAGACCACGTGGCAGACAAGGACGGGTTGGCTCATCGTGAGGGATGCCCTCGTGATGGGCCCGTGGCACCACACCGAAGAGAGGGCCGGGCGATACCGGCGCCCGCCGACGAACTTTGAGGCTGAGCATTGCCTGCTGCGCACCGTCCGGTGCGTCAACGGTGCCGTGGAACTGGCTGTGATGTCCGAGCCGGTTTTCGGCTACGGCCGGCGCAGGGCCCGGTGGGAGTTCGCCGGTCCCGGTTACGGGGAAGCCCTGACCGTCAGCCGGGAGGACGGAGATCCTGTGCTCCGGCTGACCACCGACCGCCGGCTGGGTATCGAGGACTCCACCGCAGTGATCCGCAGCCGGATGACCGAAGGCGAACAGGTGTTTATCGCGCTCTCCTGGGGGTCGCTGCCCCCACCGAGGACATGGGAGGAGGCTACGCAGCGGCAGTGGCAGACTACCGAGTTCTGGAGGCAGTGGATCACCGGCGGCGAGTTCCCGGACCACCCGTGGCGGGAGGAGCTGCAGCGCAGCGCTTTGACGTTGAAGGGCCTCACCTACGCGCCGACCGGCGCCCTGGTCGCCGCGCCCACCACATCACTCCCCGAGACGCCCGGGGGAGAGCGGAACTGGGACTACCGGTACACCTGGGTTCGCGATTCCACGTTCGCACTGTGGGCGCTCTACACCCTCGGCCTGGACCGCGAGGCCGACGACTTCTTCGCTTTTATCCGCGACGTCGCCGCAGAGGACGATCTGCAGATCATGTACGGCATCGACGGCGAGCGGGACCTTCCCGAGACCATACTCGAGGAGCTCAACGGCTACGACGGCGCCCGGCCCGTGCGGACCGGCAACGCCGCCGTCCACCAAAGGCAACTCGACGTCTGGGGTGCCATGCTGGACTCGGTGTACATTCACGCCAAGTCCAGGGACCAGCTTCCCGAGCCGCTCTGGCCAGTCCTGCTCCGGCAGGTGGAGCAGGCCGCCGTCCACTGGCGGGACCCGGACCACGGCATCTGGGAGGTCCGTGGCGAACCAAAGCACTTCACCTCCTCAAAGCTCATGTGCTGGGTCGCCCTCGACCGTGGCGCCCGCCTTGCCCGGCTGCACGGCCAGCCTGATTACGCGCGGAAGTGGGACACCGTCGCGGAGGAGATCCACGAGGACATTTGCCGCAACGGTGTTGACGACCGAGGTGTGTTCGTCCAGTCCTACGGCACGATGAACCTTGATGCCTCCCTGCTCCTTATTCCCCTGGTGCGGTTCCTGCCGGCCAACGACCCGCGCGTGCGCGCCACAGTCCTTGCCATCGCCGATGAGCTCACCCGGGACGGGCTGGTCCTGCGCTACCGCCCCGAGCAGACCGATGACGGGCTCACTGGTGACGAGGGGACGTTCACGACGTGCTCGTTCTGGCTCGTCTCAGCCCTGGTGGAGATCGGAGAAGTGGTACGCGCCAAGGCGCTGTGCGAACATCTGCTGTCCCTGGCCAGCCCCTTGGGACTTTACGCCGAGGAGCTGGATCCTGTGAACGGCCGCCACCTCGGCAACTTCCCCCAGGCGTTCACCCACCTGGCCCTCATTAACGCGCTCGTGCACCTTATCCGCGCCGAAGAAAAGAACCGCGAGGCGCAGTTCGCCCCGGCACACCGCCACACCTGACTGTGGGGGCGGAGATTCAGGACCGAATCTGGGCGTTGCGTGAAGAGCTGATGCCGGCGCGTGGAGTTGAACCTCCGCTGGAGTTCGTGGGGCTGGTGAGCATGGCCGGGGCTGCGGGCACGGGCGTTGGCGTACCACGAGATGATCTATGACGCGGTTCCCCAGGAACCGGAAGAAATGGAGCGACCGGCAACCAGCCAGCGGCACGAGGAGAGCTAAAGCCCCGAGCTGGTACATCAGGTACCGGAGCGGGTTGTGCCCATTGCAGGCAGGTGGATGAGTATGTCCACGCGATTCGGGACCCCTCTCTTGCCATTCCGGCGGTGTGAGTTCCGGCCGCAGCACCAACTCTGCGTCAGCTATCCGTTATTGCCTTGGAACGGCCACTACCGCGTCATGGTCCAGCGCCGCATTTCGTTCCTTAATTATCCCGCGTTCGGCTGTTCGCCCATTCGATCGCGGGGCCGGCGTCGAGGCGTTCCCGGAGTTTTACGGTGGACACGGGCGGCGGGCGTCTCAGTTCAGTCCCGCGGCTCGGCAGTTTGGTGATCAGCGGCGAATTGCTCGAAGGCGGCGGTGATGGCTGGGAGGTCAATGGAGTCCAGGTGGTTGAATACGTGGCGGCGGACGCTCGCCAGATGTGCGGGCCAGGCCTCGCGCAGGCGCTGGAGACCGGCGTCGGTGAGCACAGCATTGAAGCCCCGGGCGTCTGTCGCGCACCGCTCCCGCCGCACCAGGCCTTGGCCCTCCAGCCGGCTGACGATCCGGGTCATGCCGCTGAGCGAGAGCGAAGAGGTGGTGGCCAGATCACTCATCCGCAGCCGCCGGTCGGAGGCCTCGGACAGGTGCATCAGCGCGGCATACTCGCTCATGGACATGTTCTGCTCGCGCAGCAGGTCGGCGTCGAAGGCCCGCGGGACGGTGATGATGGCCCGCCCCAGGGCGCGCATGAATGCTTCTTCCGCCGCGCTCAGCGGAACGGGAGGTTCAGGCGGCTGGTCTTTCACACTCACCATAATACTTGCTTGACAAAGCAACCGGGTGGGAGTTTGCTTGACGTAGCAAATAAATACTGGCTGTAGACAGGAGGATAGACATGACCAGGATCGGGATTATCCTCGGGAGCACCCGCCCCAACCGTAACGGCGAACAGGTGGCCCGCTGGGTACTGGACGTCGCCTCGCGCCGCGCGGACGCCGGATTCGAACTGATCGACCTGCGCGACCACCCGCTCCCGCATCTGGACGAACCGATGCCGCCATCATTCGGCCAGTACCAGCATGAGCACACCAGGCGGTGGGCGGAAACAATTGCCGCTTTCGACGGGTTCATCATCGTCACCCCGGAGTACAACCACGGCATACCCGGCGTGCTCAAAAACGCCCTTGACTACCTGTACGCCGAATGGAACAACAAGGCCATCGGTTTCGTGTCCTACGGCGCGGCAGGGGGAGCCCGCGCGGTCGAGCACCTGCGCCAGGTCGCGGCCGAACTCCAGATGGCCGACGTCCGCCAGCAGGTGGTGCTCTCGCTGATCACGGAGTTTGAAAACTTCCGTGTTTTCCGCCCCGGCGACTACAACCTTGGAGCACTGACCACGATGCTCGACCAGGTCATCGCCTGGAGCTCGGCACTCGCACCGCTGCGGGCGACCCTAAAAGCTGCCTGAGGCACACCGCTCTTTGGTCGTGATTCGCGTCCCTACCCGGCGGAGTTCAGGCACCACCTCCCGTATTCCGGGCCACTGCATTTCCTCTCGGCCCACGGGCCGGTCCGACGAGTTCGGCAGTATCTATGTGTTTCGGGTCGAAGAGGTGGAGCGCCCGGTACCCTCGGACGGTCAGGTCCTCGTGCGCGTGAACGAGGCCGGCATTAACTTCAGTGCGGCGGTCATCCGCACCGGAGCACTCGCGGAGCTTTTCCCGACGTCGTTCATTGTGACGACGTTCATTGTTCCGTATCAGAGGTTGACGGTGTAGCGATCACCGAGGGAGAACGTCCCGGCGTCCGCGGCCGTGGTCATGCGTGGCCCTCCACGTCCAGGAAGGACAACACGTCGCGAGCGAATTCCTCGTGGTGCTGGAACAGGAATCCGTGCGCAGCATCTGGGTAGATCTTCAGCTTCGCGCCCGGGATCAGGCCAGCGAGCAAATATGAGTAGTGCGGCAGGATCATCTGGTCGCTGTCCCCGTTCGCGATAAGCACGGGTGTGCGGACAGCCGCGAGCCGCTCGAGCGCTGCGTGGTTGGGGATTCCCCACTCACAGACAGCGGCGTATTGGTGGTTGCGCGTCGCCCACGTCGTCTGGGCATCCCGGTCCTCCGTGCGCGCATACATGCGGCCGAGAGCCTGCATGCCGGCGGTCTTGCTTGTTTCCGAAGGGGCGACGAACACTTCGACCTACTCCTCGGGCGTCGTGTTCGGAGTTCCGACACCACCAATCACGTCAGGCGCCCACCCGTGCATCCCTGCAGCGCCGCGCGGTGCGGAGCTGGCCAGGACAACTCGGCCCAGACAGTCGGGAACGGTGAGGAGGATCTCTTGAGCTAGGAAGCTGCCGATCGAAAATCCCAGCACGTCCAAGTGGTCCAACCCCATCGCCTCGATGAACGCGAGGGCGTCCCCCGCCATCTCGGCGATGGTCGAAGGGGTAACGCCATCGGATCCGCCCACGCCGGCGTTGTCAAACGCAATCACCCGCCGTCCATTGGCGAGGGCGTCGGCGAGGGCGGGATCCCAGTTGCCCAGGTTGCGGCGGAAGTGCTGCAGCAGGAGCAGAGGGCCGCCGGCTGGGCGCCAACCTCACGGTAGGCGAACGTCCGGCCGTCGGCGAGCGTGACTTTCAAGTTCGGGGCGTCTCCGTATCCCATGGTGTTCCTCGATTGGGTTCGGTTCTGATCAAGGATCTACGGAATCACCGATGAGGGCACCCCGGTTGAGTTCGAAGGCGAGCGGGTCCGCCGCGGTGCGCCTGCCGATGCCCGCCCTGCGGTCGGTGCCAGCGGCGACGCGCGAACCTCCTCACCGTATTAGGCGTCTCCGGCTGCTTTGGCTTGCAGCGAGGCGATCTCGGAACGCGCCGCGGTGACGAGCTCCTCATTCGTCTGCGCGTGCCCCCAAAGGCCCCAGCCGCCGGCCGTCGCCTCGGTCAGCAGCACCCAAGTGCGCTCACGCAGCGCCTCGTTCCTGGACGCTGCGACCACGAGGTCGGTGAGCTGCGCGACCACGGCGAGCTGCTTGTCGCGGTCCAGGGCGCCGGCGTTGGTGATCACCTGCACGCGGACATGGTCGCTCGCGCCCTCTGCGTCGGCGATGTTGGATGCCGGCAGCTCGTGCACGAACCCGGCGGTGTTCTGCCTGAACATCGGGATGTCGGGCACGGCCTCGGCGGTCTTGACGATGATGGCCGCGTCCTGGGCGACCTGGTGCGGGTCGGCGAACGTTCCGGCCGCTGCGTAGATGTCAATCATCGGCATGGTGAAGCTCCTTTGGGTTCCCCAGGGGCCGGTGCGGTCCCCCTGCCAGTATTCACTATGCCATCCCTCATATTCAAGAGGGCGCTGCATCGTCCTGACTCTTCCGGTATGATGCTGAACATAAACATAGCGGAGGCCCGGCCGGAGCTAGGAGGTGCCCGATTGGCTCGCGACACACGCGAAAAGATGATCGAGGGAGCGGTGGAGCTCCTCGCCACAAAGGGTCTCCACGGGACGTCGCTGGGGGATGTGATCGACGCGACGGGCGCACCGCGTGGATCCATCTACCATCACTTTCCTGGCGGAAAGGACGAGCTGATCGCCGCCGCGGTGGACGCGACCGGAGACGAGTACGTGCGGTGGATGGAGAAGTTCGTCGGCGCGTCGCCCGATATGGTCGCTGGCGGATTCCTGCAGTTCTGGCGGCACACGCTGTTGCGTTCGGACATGAAGGCAGGGTGCCCAGTGCTCGCCGTAACGGTGTCGACCGATGTTGAGGACCTCATCGATCATGCCCGGGATGTCTTTCGCAACTCGCGCGCCAAGCTCGCGGAGCTGATGGCGGCCGCTGGTGTTGAGGAGGAGGCCGCTGCGCGGTTCGCGACGATCGCCGTAGCTGGAGCGGAGGGTGCAGTCGTGCTGGCGCGCGCGGAGCGGAGCATCACGCCGTTCGACGAAGTCGCGGATAACCTCGTGTCCCAGGTCGCAGCGTTGCCGCGAGCCTGATCGCTATTCACCGGCGAGGAAGCGGTGCACGTAACTGACAGCGAGAGCGCCTTCGCCGACCGCCGATGCTACGCGTTTGATCGATCCGTGCCGGACGTCGCCGACCGCGAAGAACCCGGGAATGCTGGTCTCGAGGGAGAAGGGGCGACGCTCGCGTGTCCAGACGCCGTCGAGCATCTGGTCGGTGAGGTCGGGTCCAGTCAGCAGCAGACCGTGGTTGTCGCGGGCGAGGCCCGTGCCGGCTGCCCATTCCGTGTTGGCATCTCCGCCGATGCAGATGAACACGCGGGTGGCGAACAGGGAGTTGTCGTCCCCCGCGTCGGTTCGGGTCTCCACCCCGGTGATCCGTTCGTCGCCGAGCAGTCGGGTGACCTGGGTGTTCGGCAGGATGGTGACCGCCGGATGGTAGGTAAGCCGGTCCACGAGGTAGGCGGACATGTTCTTTGACAGTGACGGGCTGCGTACGAGGACGGTGACCGACGCGGCGTACCGAGCGAGATTCATCGCCGCCTGTCCCGCAGAGTTCGCGCCGCCAACGACGACTACGTGTTCGCCGGCGCATTGGGGCGCTTCCCCGGCGCCGGCACCATAGTAGAGCCCGGCGCCGAAGAATTGTTCCTCCTCGTCGAGGCCAAGCCGCCGCCATCGGACTCCGGTGGCGCAGATGTTGGCCCGTGAGGTCATCAGCGACCCGTCGGACAGGGCGACACGCAAGTGTCCGTCGACCACGCCGCCGTCGCCACCTTCACGCATGAGCAGCAGCTCGGCACCGAACTTCACCGCCTGCTGTCGTGCGCGTTCGGCAAGCTCGGCTCCTGGGATCCCCTGTGGGAAGCCGAGGTAGTTCTCGATGAGACTGCTCGAGCCCGCTTGTCCGCCCACCGCGTCACGTTCGATCACCGCGACCCGCACGCCCTCGGACGCCGCGTAGACCGCAGCGGACAGCCCGGCAGGCCCGGCGCCGTAGATCGACAAGTCGTAGACACGGGCCGACGCCTCGGCGACCCAGCCCAGACGACGGGCAAGCGTCGTCGGGTCTGGCGCCTCAAGCAGGTCCCCGTCCGGGAGTATGACGACCGGAAACCGGAGCGCGGACAACGGCCGCCCCAGAGCGCGGATGCTCCCGTCGTCGTCAACGAGTTCCGTCCACAAATACTGGGCGACTGTGCGGCTCAGGAAGTCGCGCAACACATAAGCGGCCGGGTCCATCCCGCGCCCATACATGCGCAGAATGCCGGCACCCGGGGCCGGAGGGACGATGCTCATCGCCGGTACGCCAGCTGGCTCCGCCAATCCGCGGGTACCCGACCCGCGGGGCCAGGGACGGTCTGGGACAGCGGGTGATGGGCCGGGGGCGGAAGCGGTATTCCGGCGACCGGCTTTTCGTCCCGGTAGTCCCAGAACCAGTCCTCCCCGGGCTCGAAACTGCGGATGTACCGGTGCCCAGTGGCCTCGAAGTGCCGACGTGCGTGCTGTTCAAGAGAGTCGTCGCAGCAGCCGATGTGCCCGCACTGAACGCACCGGCGCAGATGGAACCACCACCCGCCGGTCTCATCGCACTCGACGCAACCTGTACCGGAGGGAGGGGGTGCCGGGAACCGGCGTAGTGCTTCGTCGACCATGCGTCTATTCTATGAGGATCCACATACAACTTGGTGTTGTCAGGAGGAAATTGTGACCGGATCCTGCACAACCTGAGCCGTGAGCTTGTCTGTGCCAGTCCACGGCACTCCACCTCTCCGGCGGACGCTGCGCCAGCGCGCAACATCGCCGCGTTCACCGGGTTGCTGTAGTGGCGGGCTGACAGAGGCCGCATGGACCCGAACGCGGACCTCCCCTAGCTCCCGGCTTAGGCGAAGGGATCTGGTACCCCCGAAGAACGTTTGGGCCTCCGAACGAAGTCATGCCGATGACCCGCATGTCACCAACTTCCGCTCCGCGTGGTCCTCCCACGCCGTTGAGATCGGATGTCGCCGGCATCGCACTCCACCCTTGCTTGGTCCTTATCGGCCTAGTGACGCAACGCACCACAGTTGAGCTTGCAAGCACTCGCTTCGTTCGCCGCTCAGCCTTAGTGGCCGCCACGAGTGCAAACGCCTCCGCTTGCCTTCACGATCACACTGCGACCTGTTGATGTCGCACAGCGCCGGTCTCTAAGACATCAACGTGTAGGCAGCGAGCCAGAGCGTGTACGGGTTTCCGAACTCCGGGTATGCGGCCTCCATCCGGGCGACGAGTTCCTGAGGAGTCGTGCTGGCTGCCAAAGCGGCTTCAAAGTCGAGGATGTACTGGCGCGACTCGTCGATCTGTCGATTCGCGTCATCGTCCGGGGCCTGCGGGTGGCGGTGCCCGGCAATCAGAGTCGTCGCCCCGATCGTCTGCACGGCGTCGAGCGCCCGCAGCCATTCGGCTCTCGATTCAGGCGTCGACTGGTACATCCACATGTGCACCCGGTTGTAGACGACGTCTCCCGGCACAGCGAGACCCAGCTCGGGTACAAACACCACGCTTGAATGGACGGTGTCGCTTCCACCGACGGGCACCAGTTGCGCAGAGGCGTCGCCAATCCCGATCTCGGTGCCCACGAGCGGGTCGGGGATCACAGGCCGGTCGGTGAGCTGACCGGGAAAGAAGCTGCCCCAGACCTCGAGGAAAGCGTGGTCCGTCTGACCTCGCATGTCCTCGATGGAGTCTGCCAGGGCGACCGCTCGCGCGTCCGGGTACGCATCCAGGATCGCCGGCAGGCCCAGCAAGTGGTCGCCGTGAGGGTGCGTGATGTACACGTTCGTCAGCGGGCCGCTGTGGCCCTTGACCCAGCTGGCGAGGCGGCCCGCCTCGGGCAGAGTGATCAGCGTGTCGACGAGGAGCCCTCCACGATCGTCCCAGATATAGGTGGACGTGGAGGGCGGCCACGTAGCGGAACCGTGTGCTTCCTCGAACCCCGGGATCTGGCTCGGGATCGGCTTCGGGTCCACCTGGAAGAAGTCGAATTGCAGTGACATCGCGGCCTCCGATCGGGTTATGTCGATCACCATAGCCCCATACCACACGTCACCACAAGGCACGCATATTCGGCCGATCACCATGCGAGAAGTGGTAAGCAAGGCCGGTGCCGGAACGTGCAATATCGTCGTGTCGTTTGTGTCGGTGCAACCAACCTCGAGCGCCTCCAACACGTGTCCTTCCAAGTGGATGCGGTTCTTGTGCAAGGGTGCCGCTTCCACCTGCGCCGCTGGAATCTGTCCTGGAAAGAGCCGATCCAGGTCCGGCACGCCGCGACCTGACGGAGCATCAGCTTGATCGTTCCCGGAGTCGCTACAACTCGGGCGCCGAAAGCGAGATGCGATCTTGTCGGCTGCGAACCAGTGGTCGCCGTGCTCATCGGTGACATAGATGTGCGTCGTCAGATTTCCGCCACTGCTCTCGATCCAGTACTGCACCTGACGGACCTGGTCCCTTGTGAACGGAGGATCTACAAGAAAAGTGTCTGCCGCTCCGTAGATGAGGACGCTGGACTGCGGCGCCCACATGAAGCGGTCACCGTTTGGAACCCGCGCCCTTGACATCTTGCGAGATGAGCTCACCAATGAAGACCACGCATCCAAGCCCGTCATCCAGGATCTTCCCCACGAACTCGCGGCTGCTTGCGGTCATGGCTGCTGCAGGTCCACCTGCGGACCATGACTACCCAGTGCTCGATGTGCCAGTTCTTCTGCTCGACATGTGCGCCGTCGTTCTTGTTCCCGGACCTGGACCTGGTGAAGGTCAATTTCTCCTGCTCACACCAGCGGAAGAGCTCCCAGTTGATGAACTCCGAACCGTTGTCCGAGTCGATTCCCAGAATAGGAAACTGGAACGCGGCGGTGGCATCTTTGATCGCCGCTGAGACCCATTTCTTGGGCCTTGTTCCGCACCGACCGGGTCTCCGTCCAACCGGTCGCGATGTCATTGATATCAAGGGTGAAGCAGAACTCGCCCTGTTTATTGCGCCCTCGTGGCCGACCAGATCGATCTCCACGAACCCGGGCACCGCATCATCCCACTCGGCCCAGGTCCTCACGGGGATGGAGTCTTTCAGCAGCGTTCCGGGCTTGGTGTGGGACCGGCCACGGGGCTCCAGTTTCGCCCGGTCGGCTTTGAGCCGGCGGTCGATGGTCGCCGATGCCTGCGTTCACTCATCGAAAGCTCCATGGCTCACAATGCCGACGCGGCAAACACCACCCCGGCGGACACGCCGCTACGCGGGCATTCTCAATTGATTCTTCGAATACCGCTACGCGGGCATCTTCCATGAGTCAACGCGGGCCCTTCCGTGATGATTGTTGAACGCCTGTGAGGATTCAGTCAACCTGGGCACCGAGGAATGGCTTGCCGTGAGGTTCGGCAGCTTAAGGCGAAGCCTTGTTCAGAGTCTTACTCATCCGGGGAAAGCGAAGGGCGCACCCCGTCGCTGGGTGCGCCCTTCGTTTCCGCCTGGTCAGTCCTTCTTGAAAGCGTCCTTGACCTTCTCGCCCGCCTGCTTCAGGTCGCCTTTGGCCTGGTCGGCGTGGCCTTCGGCCCGCAGGCTCTCATCTCCGGTGGCAGCACCTGCAGCTTCCTTGCCCTTGCCCCCGGCCTTCTCGGCCGCGTTCTCAATCTTGTCGCCCAGTCCCATGGTGTTTCCTCCTCTGGTTGGTAGCCGTTCGCATTCGGCTGCAGATATCATAAGCATGCTTAGCAATGTGTTTTCAAGTACGCGGACGGATGCCCTACAGTCAGGACGGTCAGTTGGAACTGTTCAGCCTGCCCGGACGGGAATCCTGGAAGGTAACCGGAAACTGCAGGCCTGTCCTAGAGGCGGATGCGTTCCACCGCCCCGCTCGGCGGAGCAGGCTCTAAGCCGCAGTGTCACTCGGCGTCGTCGGGGGGCGGCGTGCGGGCGCGGGCACGCCGCAGCTGGCGCCGGAGGCGGGCGTTGTCCAGCTCCAGTTCCAGCACCTTTGCGACGCCGGCCAGGTTGAGTCCTTCGTCCAGGAGCTCGGCAATGCGGCGCAGGACGGCAAGGTCGGATTCGCTGTACTGGCGGGTGCCGCCGCCGGTCCTTTCCGGGGTCAGCAGGCCGCGGCGCTCGTAGAGCCGGATGTTTTGCTGGCCCGTTCCCACGAGCTCCGCGACCACCGAGATGGCGTACAGCCCCCGCCTGGTGCTGTCCCGGTTGGCCATGTGCTTCTCCCGTCCAAAATCTCTCAATATTCCCTTGCATCAGTTTGTCACGTGGTGCTATAAAAAATCTATATCCACCGCCATAGATAACCGGTGGTGGATAGCCCTAAAAACCAGATGCTGAAGGGAGTGGGAAATGATGCTAATCCGTACTGACCCGTTCCGTGAGCTGGACCGGCTCACCCAGCAGGTCTTCGGAACAGCGGCCCGTCCCGCGGCCATGCCGATGGACGCATGGCAGGAAGACGGGGAATTTGTGGTGGCGTTTGACCTGCCGGGGGTTTCGCCTGACGCCGTGGACCTGAACGTTGAAAGGAACGTCCTCACGGTCCGGGCGGAGCGCCGGGACGCCACCCAGCCCAACGTGGAGCTGGTGGTTTCCGAGCGGCCGCGCGGCGTCTTCAGCCGCCAGCTTATCCTTGGCGACACCCTTGACACGGACCAGATCAAGGCCAGCTACGACCTTGGCGTGCTGACACTGCGGATCCCGGTCGCCGAGCAGGCAAAGCCGCGGAAGATCGAGATCGAAAGCAAGGGCCAGCTGCACCAGATCGAGACGTAGCGGCCGGTGTGCCGGCGGGGGCGGTCTTCGGGTAACGCCGCCCCTGCCGCGGCCACGGCAACCACCACTGCAAACTGCAACAGGCTTCAGTAATGACCAGCAGCCCCGCTCCGGACTACTATGCCGCGCTGCATGTTTCCCGGGCAGCGTCGCAGGAGGAGATAGCCCGCGCCTACCGGGCGTTGATGCGCCGTCACCACCCGGATGTCGCGGGCGGTGATGCGGTCCCGGACGAACTGCAGCTCATCATGGAGGCCTTCGCTGTGCTGCGGGACCCGAAGCGCCGCGCCGCCCACGACCGTGGGGCAGTCCGGCAACCGCACAACGTTCCCGTCCACGTGACCCGGCGCCCGGAACCGCCACTTCGCGTCACCCCCGTCCGGTGGGAGAGCGGACCGTGGGCGTGAAGCCCGGCCTGATGATCAGAGGAGAACCACACGATGAGCGACTGGCGTGACCGCTGCGATTCAACGCCTGATCCCGGCGTTGCGGGAGAGGTTCGAGCAGTGCCAGGGCAAGGGCACAGAGCCGTTTGTGGACCCCGAAGCCCATGAGGATCCACTGCGCCGTGCGCAGTGGACCACTCCCACCACCGGCGCCACCCTCGCGGTGGTGCCCATCTGCTCCCGCGACGAGAACATCTGACGGACCTTGCGGAATGAAGCGTTCGTCAAAGTCGCGGGCTCTGCCGAGGATTCCGGTTCGGCCCGCCAGCGCTAGTGGACCAGCTCAATGGGGTTGGCGGTTCACACGGGCGTCCCTGCGATAGTGCTGCGGTGTCTGACCGCGTCCACAAGGCCGATCCGTCACTCACTTTGCCACGTGCGGTGAACCAAAGCCCTAAGATCCAAAGCCCTAAGATACGAATGGAAGGTGACAGAAGGAAATGAGTGACTGGCGCCGCTACGACTCCCACCTTTTCCCCGCGTTTTACAAACGCTTCGAGCAGCGCTGGGGGAAGGGCACGGCACCGTTCCTGGACCCGGAATCCCACGAGCAGCCACTGCCCCGAGCACAGTGGGTCAACCCCGGCACCGGGGCGGCTCTGGCCGTCGTTCCCATCTGGACCGAAGACGACCAGCAGCACCGCTCTTTCGGAGTGTTTTACCTGCCGCCCTCCGGTGACATCTGGGTGCTAAGGCCAGGCTTCACCGGCTACCTGGAACCGGCCGTCGGCGACATGGAGCACCTGATCACCCTCCGCAACGACGCGTTTAAGAAAGCCATCGCACACGCCAGGGAATTCCTCTTCGGCCCGGGGGGCGTGGCTTCGTAAAACCGGGCACTCCTGGGCGCTAGAAATGTTTGGCTGCCTGGTAAGGACCACGGTCCTTGCCGAGGCGTCGGGAAAGGATCACCGTGGACGAACATGCAGCGGTCCGGCAACTTCAGGACATCCTGATCGGGACCGAAGGCGTTGAGGATTTTCTGGATGGCCTCGCGGGGCTTGCCGCGGCCACCCTAAGCGACATGGCCGGGACCGCGGTCGAATGCGCAGTAACACTGAAGCACCAAGAACAAACGATCAACGTCGCCGGCAACAGCCCCCGGGCACGACAACTGGACCAGCTCCAAAAGCACGCGGACGATGGCCCCTGCCCCCGGGCGCTGCAGACCATGGAACCCCAGCTGCTCCACGACGCACGGACCGATGCGCGCTGGCCGGACTACCGGAAGCAACTCCTCGAACACGCCGTCAACACAACACTCGCCTTTCCACTGAACATTGGTGATGATGCCGGCGCTGCACTGAACTTCTTCGGACCCGAGCCGCGGACGTTCACCCCCGAACTGGTCCGGAAGGCCACAGCTTTTGGAGAGCTGGCCAGCAGTGCGCTGCACCTGTCGGCAAGAATCGGCGCCGCCCAGACCCGGGCCCGGAACCTGGAGGTGGCCATGAGGAGCCGGACCGCGATCGACATCGCCTGCGGGGTCATCATGGCCCAGAACGGATGCTCGCAGAAAGAGGCCGTGGGCATCCTGACCAAAGTCTCCAGCAATCGCAACCACAAATTGCGCGACGTCGCCGCCGAGCTGGTCACAAAACTGTCAGGAACCGACGTGCAGACCCACTTTGACTAACAGCCGCAGCGGACAGTGCAACGACCCACATACGCATGGCACGGAAGGGCGCCGGTGAGGGCCTGGTGATTCATCTGAGAAACGCAGAGCGTGGACGCAATAACCGCCAGAAGCGCCGCCCGCAACAGCTGGTCCCACCCCCTTGCTTGACGCCGATAAGCGGGTTCGGTCAAGCTGTGTGAGCTTCGGACATCAAGTTAGCCTGTACGTCTACGTCAAGTCCACGTCATGCTCCGGGTGATTGCAGTTTCGGCGCTCCGAGAGCCTCGGAGGCTGCTGGTGCGTCACCGAGGAGAAAGCCATGCGGTCTTGGCAACCGCTTCTTGCCACAGTCAGTGCGGATAGCGCACCATGTGCATAGCGGGAGCAGCACGTCCGGAAAAGACGGCTGCTCCCGCTTCGCTTGGTCGGTGGTGGTGTTAGGCGTGGAGGGCGGCTGCTTCTTCGAGGTTCTGGCCCTTGGTTTCGGGGGCCATGAATATGCTGACGGCTGCGCCGAGCAGTGCGATTCCAGCGGCGATCCACATGGTGCCGGAGAGCCCGAGGTGGGTCAGGGCGAGGGGGGTGGCGAAGGTGCCGATGGCGGCGCCGATGCGGCTTGTCCCTGTGCAGAGTCCTACGGCGGTTGCCCGGACTTTGGTGGGGAATAGCTCGTTAGGGTAGATCCATTCCAGGATCGAGGGGCCGCCGTTGAAGATTGCGTAGAAGGCGAAGGCGAGGGCGATCAGGGCCAGGGGTGCGTTCGGGAAGACGGCGAGGAAGACCAGACCTATACCGGAGAGGATGAAGCCCCAGATCAGGACGGGCCGGCGGCCTAGTTTGTCTACGACGAGGAGGGCGACGATGTTGCCGACGAGAAAGAACAGGTTGATCAGGCCGTAGCCGATGTAGGCTTCGTCGCCGGACTGGAGGTTGAACAGGGCCAGGATCTGGGGCCCGAAGGCGTAAATGGAGAACAGGGTGACGATGGTGCAGGTCCAGAAGATGGAGATGAAGACGACCCGGTTGAGGTAGCCGCCGGTCAGAACCAGTTTGAACGCTTTGGCGGTGCTGAGCTTGGCGGCGTTCGGGTCGTGGGCGGTGATGCCGTCCAGCGTGGCGCCGTCGCCGATGGTTTTCCTCAGAATTTCCAGTGCCTCGTTATGACGGCCTTTGCCGACGAGCCAGTGGGGGGATTCGGGGATGGTGGCCCGGGCGATGAGGATCAGGACTGCGGGCACGGCGGAGGACAGCAGCATCCAGCGCCATCCGTCTTCCAGTGAGAGGAGCCAGTAACCGACGAACGCGGCGACGGTGGCGCCGACGAACCACATGGCGTTCAGGCCGCCCAGCAGCCGTGCTCGCCAGTTCTTGGGGACGAATTCAGCGACGAGGGCGGTCGCGATGGGGTAGTCGGCGCCGACGGCAATGCCGATGAGCAGCCGCAGGAGGAAAAGCTGCCATGGTTCCTGGACGAAGAACTGGGCGACGGAGAACACGATGATGGCCATGAGGTCGATCGTGTACATGAGTTTGCGGCCGATTTTGTCGGTGATGTTGCCGAAAATGAGTCCGCCGAGGAAGACGCCCACCAGGGCGGAGGCGCCGATGAGGCCGTTCCACCAGTCGTTCATCTGCCATGCCGGGATGATTTGGACCAGGGCGATGCCGATGATGGCCAGGATGTATCCGTCGAGGAATGGGCCGCCTGAGCTGAAGAGGGTGAGGCGTTTGTGGAAGGAGTTCAGCGGGGCTGAGTCGATGGTCATTTGAGTTGATGGTGCTGGCGCTTGGGAAAGCATGATGGTTCCGATCTGGGAGGAGGGAAAGCGACGTTGGTAACCCAACAGATCCGTGGCCGGGGTGCGGTCAGGCTGCTACGGCTGCGACTGCATCGATCTCGATGCGTTTTTCGCCTCTGAATCGGGCCACCTGCACGGTGGTCCTGGGAGGCAGGGGGTGTCCGCTGAGCCTGGTGAGGTAGGCGGCGTTGTAGGCATCAAATTCGTCAAGGTCGGCCAGGAAGACGGTGAGTTTGAGCAGGTGGGAGAGGCTGGATCCTGCGTCCTTAAGGGCGGCTTCGAGGTTGTCGAAGGCCTGTGTTACCTGGCCGGCGATGTCGGCATCGACGGTGCCGTCTTCGCGGGCCGGTATTTGCCCGCACAGGTAGATGATGCCGCCGGTTGTGGCGGAGGCGGAGTAGGACCGGGGCTTGCCGTCGGTGAACTGGGTCCGGGCAATGGTGTTCATGCGTCCGGCACCAGGTATTTCCGGGACATCTGGTACATGTTCTGCCAGTCTTTCTCACGCATGTTCAGTGCTTTGGGCGGGATGTTGGTTGTTTCCGGACTTGTGTGGACCGGTTCGGGCAACACCACGACGACGGTGCCGTGCTCCATGGTTTGTGGGATGAGGGCGGCGGCCGCCTCCGGCGCCAGGATCGGCGTGGCCGAAAGCACCCCGTCCCGGACCGTGAGGTAATTGGTGGTGTCCTCGGGTCCGGGTGCCGCGCCGGCATGGGTGGTGGCGATGATGATTCGGCGGCCCAGCGTGGCGGTGCGTCTGAGCACCAGGTCGTTCCAGAGAAGTGACGGGATGCGGGCCTGCGATGTGCGGGTCACGGACACCTCACCGTCCGGGGCGTCTGCGGCGAGGTCAAGGAGTTGCAGCGCGGTCCTCAGAGCAGGTTGGCCGGCGCAGGCGAGCTCGCGCAGGGTGCCGCCCACCCAGGACGCGTCCTTGGCAGCTGTCGGCCGGGCGGCGGTTGTCCAGTCTGCGTTGAGCAGATCTTCGAGGAGCCGGAGACCGGCGTGTGCTTCGGCTTCGGCGCGGAGGACTGCGAGGGCTCCTTCCTGGGCTTCGAGGGGGTCCGCGCCGGCGGCGCAGAGGGACCGGGAGGCAGCTTCCTTGATTTCGCGGGGCTGGACGGCAATGATGCGTGCCGTCTGCTGCCCGCCGGGGGCCGGGCCGGTGATGGTGTCAGACATGCGCGTGTTCCTTTGTTGTGTCCATGACTTCTGTGAACAGCCGGGCCCAGTTGCCGCCCATCACAGCTGTGATGGTGTGCTCGGTGAGGCCTGCCGCGGCGAGGCCGTCGGTGAGCCGGGGGAAGTCCAGCGGGCCGGTGAACCAGTCCGGCCACAGCGGCCAGGCCGGTGCGTGCTGTGGATCGGTCGGTTGCCAGCGGCCGTTGCGGAGCCAGCCGACGAATCCCTGGTCCCAGCCGCGGGTGCAGTCGCTGCCGATCCCGACGCTCGTGGGACCGTATTGGTCCGCCATGCGGGCAACCATCGTGCAGAAACTCTCGATGGTGACGTGTTCACCGCCGCTGACGGTGGGGTACAGGCAGCAGCCGATGACGCCCCCGCGGTCCACGAGGGGCTGGATGACGTCGTGGGGTTTGTTCCGCGGTGTGTCAAAGAACCAGAGCGGGTTGGAGTGCGTGACGGAGACCGGAACCGAGGAAGCCTCGATGGCGTCGCGGCTGGTCCGGTAACCGACATGGGAGAGATCGATGAGCATGCCGACCCGGTTCATCTCTTCCACGATCACCCGCCCGTAGCGTGTCAGGCCTGCGTCATCGGCTTCGAAGCAGCCGCTGCCGATCAGGTTCTGGTTGTTGTAGGTCAGCTGGGCGATCCGCACCCCGAGCCGGTGAAAGAGTTCAACGTAGCGGTAGTCGTCTTCGAAGGGGCTGGCGTTCTGGAACCCCAGGAACACGGCAATCCTGTTTTGTTCTTTCGCGGTTTCGATGTCCGCACCGGTTGAGGCGAGGAACACCAGGTCCGGGTTGCGGTTGGCGAGTTCCAGCCACTGGCCGACGGACCGGAAGGTATCTGCGGCGTTTTCCCAGACAGCGCAGGTCGCGTTGACCGCGCTGACACCACCGGTGCGCAATTCTTCCAGGACCGGACGGCTCCAGTTACTGATCTGCAGACCGTCCACGACGGTCAGCTGCTCGTGCAGGCTCATTATTCCGGACCCGTCGGCGCCGTGGGGAACAGCCAGTCGTCATCGTCCATTCCGTGGTTGATGTCCTCCGCACGTGGGGCACCGCTGAACAAGGTCACCCGCAGCCAGTCCGTTGACTGCGGACTGAAGTTATTCATGCCGTAACTGGCCAGCTGAAAGCGCTGGGTGCTCAGAGGCAGGAATTCCCCGTCGATGAGGTTGTCCTGCAGCTCCCCGTACAGATAGTGCCGTGTCTGCTGGACCCGGGCCGCAGCGAAGCGGTGCCCCGGGTGTACCAGAAGGAAGTCCGCGATACTGCGGTGTGGCGGGAACTGCCCGAGGTCGGCGGCGAGGGCATTGACCCGCCGGGCGATATCTGTGCAGTGCTCCGCCGTGCCCGCGGGCCGGGTTACGCGCAGTGCACGTCGGGGTTCTTCGTTGGCTGCGGAAGAAAACCAGTAATACCGCGTTCTCTCCGGATCGGTGAAATCGTAGCCGCGGGCCCAGGCGTAGTTGGTCTCCAGCAGCCCCTTCAGTTCCCGGCAGGGCATAGCCGGCTCGAACGGTGCGGCGCCGTCGACTCTGAGCAGGGACTCGGCGGCCTCATCGAAGTCGGCACGGAGTTCAATGACGATGGAGGCAAAGATCCCCCGGGCCTCAGCACTGAGGCCTGCGGCCTTCTCGTGCAGGCGTGCCAGCACCGGCGCTGGTTCGGTAGCAGAAGCCTGGTGGGAACGCAGATCCTCCAGAAGCTGCTGGAGCTGGGTCCGGACCGTATCGGTAGCCAGGAAGGGGGTGGTGTGGAGTGCGTGTTTCTCCTCGAGGTGGCGGTCCGCCTTGGCGAGGAGCTCCGCAACGCGGGCAACGTCCGGATGATCCGGTGCGTAGTCCCGGCCGAGTCCGGCGGCGAGTGGAATCTCCCGCAGCCGGCACCAGGCGTCAAGATAGTCCGGGTGGTTGATCACGAACGGGACCATGCCCAGCCCGGTGGCGTTGCCGAGTCCAAGGTAACGGCTCCACGCCGCATCCAGCGGGACCGCTTTCGTCCCGGCTGCCGCGGCTTTGGCGCGGGCAACGTGTTCAACCATGTCCATGCTCAGTTCCCGCAGCAGCCACGCGGTGAGCATCTGGGACCGGTACGGCACGGCCAGCGGGTGGTCGGCGGCGATGTCCGTGAATTCCTTCAGCCCGAATTTTCCGTTGCCGTAAAACGCGGTGCTGCGGATCAGGTACGGGCTGGGGCCGATGGCGCCGACGTCGGGCTGGGACCCGGAGGCCAGGCAGTCGCTGACGTAGTCGAAGAAGCGTGCGCTGCGGTTCGCCCGGGTCAGGATGATGGTGTCCGGATCGACGCGGCCGCGTTCCTGGACGGGGACGTTGAGCCGCAGCTCAGCTTCGCGCTCGGGAGTGAGGGACCCTTCGATGAGGGCCGCAGTGACGTCCCAGGCGTCGGCGATGACCCTGTCGGTGCGTTCGCTTTCTTCCAGAGTGCGGCAGAAAGCGACGAACGTCAGTTGCCGGCCTTCGGCGTCCACGGTGTAGACGGCGGTGCCCCGGGCGGCAGGGTCGAGCTCCATGCGGGTCCTGGCCACGGACCATCCCCGGGCTGCGGCACGGCGGAGCATGCTGCGGGCGAAGCTGTGCCGGGTAGCCCAGGCACCGTTCATATCGCCGCTGGAGAGTACTTCTTCCGGCGCCCGGAGCTGGTTTGAGGTTCGTTCATCCTGAAGTGTCATGATCACGCCTTCTCGGGTGCCAGGCGGAGGTAGGCGGTCTTTTCGTGGGTGAAGAACGCAGCTGCGGCGGCACTGTTCTGTTCCCGGGGACCGGCGAAGGTTGAGTCCTTCATTCCGCCGAAGGGGGCATGAAGTTCGGACCCGGTCGAGGGCGCATTGACCTTGACGAGGCCGGCGTCCAAATAAGTGACGCACTGCCGGGCAGCGCGCTCATCGCTCGTGAAGACCGCGGCAGTAAGGCCGAACTCCGTATTGTTCGCCAACGTGATGGCTTCACCGAGGGTGGCAGCACGAAGAATCGTGACAACGGGACCGAAGACCTCTTCGCGGCAGATCGTCATCGATTCCGGCCCGGTCAGCACGGTGGGCCGGACGTAGTGACCCCCTGTAGCCGGGGCAGGGGCCTGGGCGAGAACTTCCGCGCCTTCGGTGATGGCCAGGTCAATCGCAGCGTTGATTTCATCGCGGGCAGAGGCGGAAACCACGGGGCCGACCTGCACCGACGGGTCTGTGCCGGGGCCCACGATAAGAGCAGAGACTTTCTCCTTCACCGTTGCCAGGAATTCCTCGTGCCCGTCGCCGACCAGGATGATCCGCCTGGTGGCTGTGCACTTCTGGCCCGTGGACCCCATCGCGGCGTTGACGGCGCTGGCTGCGGCCAGTTCGACGTCCGCGTCGGGCAGGACAAGAGTAGCGTTGTGTCCGCCCAGTTCCATCTGCAGTTTCGCGCCGCGCCCGCAGACAATCCCGCGGATATGGTGCCCAACAGGGGCGGATCCGGTAAAGGTCACGCCCGCGACGGACGGATGGGAAACGAGTTCGGAACCCAGCGGACCCGGCCCAAGGAGAAGGTTCGCCACACCTGCCGGAATACCGGCGTCGGCCAGGATGTCCATCAGCAGGACCGATACTCCAGGGGTGTGGCTTGCGGACTTCCAGACCACCGTGTTGCCGTGCAGCAGCGCCGGTGCGATCTTCCAGGCGGGGATCTGCAGCGGGAAATTCCACGGCGTGATCACACCGACGATGCCCAGCGGGCGCCGCACGGTGAGGATCCGCTCATCGGGGTGGCTGGAGGGATATTCCGTGCCGACCGGGTTCCGCGCCGAACCCGCGTGGTAGTCGAACGTGTCCGCGGAGGCGTCAACTTCCATCCTGGACTCGGCCAGAGTTTTACCGTGTTCGGCCGTCATGACGCGGGCTATCTCGTCGCGGCGTTCCCGGATCAATGCAGCTGCAGCCGACAGGATGCGGCCCCGGGACAGAATCCCCAGCCGGTCCCACGCCGTCGTCGCTGCAGTAGCCGCCTGGATCGCCTGGGTCAGCTCCGCGGACCCGGCCCGGTGATAGGTAGTGACAGCTTCGTTCGGTGCCGCCGGGTTGAACCGGGACGTCGTGTCCCCGGTCCCTTCAACCCAGCTTCCGTTGATGAAGCTGCTGGCGGGCTTGGTCATGACGGGCATTCTTGAACCTCTTGTGTTGGTTGATCTGTGGCTGTCCTCACGATCAACGGTAGACCCGCAGGGTCATCCACTGAAGTATCTATTTGACCGGTATCAATATGCGTTTAGTCTTGGTCGTATGAACCTTCGTCGTCTGGAGCTTTTCGTCGCAGTGGCCGAAGAGCTGCACTTCAACCGGGCCGCCGAGAGGCTGCACATGGCCCAGCCGCCCCTAAGCCAGCAGATCCGCAAACTCGAAGAGGAATGCAAGACACAACTGTTCGTGCGGAACTCCCGCAACGTCCAGCTCACCGCCGACGGTGAACTGCTCCTCAAACACGCCAGGAAACTCCTCACCCAATACGGCACTATGGCCGCAGCCCTCCGGCAGGCCCGAGACGGCGAAATCGGCAAGCTGCGTCTCGGTTTCGTCTCGTCGGCAGCCATTTCAGCCCTTCCACCGGTGGTTCGGGTGCTCCGGTCCCAATGGCCCGGCATTGACCTTGAACTCCGCGAGGAAACCACCGACGCCCAAATCGACCTCATCACCGCCGGAGCCCTCGACGTGGGCATCGCACGGGAAGTGCGGGCCGTAGCGGGCCTCAGTTCCACGCTTCTGCAAAACGAACGTCTCGTGCTGGCAGTCGCCACAGGCCATCCCTTCGCGTCCCGCAGTGCAGTCGCATTAAGAGACCTGAAGGGGGAGCGATTCATTGCCTTCCCAAGGGACAGGATTTCGCGGCTTTTTGACCACATCGCCGCGCTGCTTCACGCCGCCGACGTCGAATTCGATCTCGCCCAGGAAGCCGTCCAGTTCCCAACCATCCTGGGGTTAGTGGCCGCCCGGTTGGGCATCGCGGTTGTCCCCGAATCCCTCCGCGCCTACACCATCCCGGGCCTCGCCTACCTGGACATCCAGGACGCCAGGGCGGTCTCCCGCGTCAGCCTGATTTGCAGCAATGATATGAGCGACTCGCCTCTGGTTTCGAAAGTCAGGGAAGCGTGTCGACAGACTATCGGAGTCCTTGAACCGGCATAGCCGGGGGGGCGGCCACCGTGCGCCCGCCCGCGACTGGCCGGCGCTCTGGCCGCAAACAATAATGCCGAAACCGCATGACCCCCTCGCTGAGCGCAACTGATCTCAGCATCGTCGACGGAGAGCTCCGGATGGTCGGAGCGGGTGAGAAATCGTCCTAAACACCGACAGGACGTTGTCGC